>CAYWLM010000147.1:0-5492 GCA_964459125.1 uncultured Methylomonas sp.
TATCTGCCCAGCGCCAGCTGATAGAATACCGCATCCAGCTATACCGCTCGTTGGCAGGGAGCTGGCCATTGCCTGATTATCAGGATACTGTAGCAAATATTAGGGAAAAAAATAATGGCTAAACGCCTTTTACGCTGGATGCCTGCGATATTAATTCTTGGCCTTGCATTAGGCTTATCTTATTACTGGCTAAGCAACAAGCCCAAAGCGAAACGCAACACCGCACAACAAGTAGCGCCACTAGTAAATATTTTACAAATTGATAAAATTGATTACTCCACCACAATCTCAGCCATGGGCAGTGTTATTCCATCACAAACGGTTAATTTAACATCGCGCATTAATGGCATGGTCATCTCAGTCAGCCCAAATTTTGTCCCTGGCGGCTTTTTAGCCAAGGGAGAACAAATTGTTCAATTAGATCCAACCGATTACAAACTCGCCATTAAGCAAAAGGAAAACGAGTTGGCAAAAGCCAAGTTTAATTTGACTATGGAGCTCGGTCAACAGGCAATTGCAAAACGTGAATATAAATTACTTAATGCTGATTTGGATCAACAAAGCCAGAATCTGGTCTTACGTAAACCCCATCTGGCCCTGGCAAAAACAGCCATCACTGCCGCTGAAGCAGCCTTGACACAATCACGCCTGGATTTACAGCGCACTAAAACCAGCAGTCCCTTTAATGCCATTGTACTGGAAACCAATGCTCATATTGGTTCCTGGGTTTCTACCTTTTCCACAGGTACACCGCTAATCAAGCTAGCGGGTTCCGATAGTTTCTGGATATTAGCAACCCTGTCTGTTGATAAACTAAATAAAATCAATATTCCCAATATTAATGCCGAAACCGGTTCAGAAGTTAAAATATACTTTCCTTCCGCCTGGGGAAAACAAGCCTATAGAACAGGTATAGTTAAGCGACTAAAAGTTGAGTTAGAAGCCTCGGGGCGGATGGCTGAATTGATCATCGAAATACAAGACCCTCTTTCTCTACTTGAAGAAAATAAGGGCTTACCTACTTTAATTTTAGGAGCATTCGTGCATCTGGAAATTTCTGGCAATATTCTTAAAAATGTTTTACCAATCCCCGAAACTGTCATGCATAGTGGTGAGAACATCTGGTTAGTCACAGACAAGAACACCCTGAACATCAAAAAAATCACACCTGTCTGGCAGGAACAGGGGCTGGTTTTTATCACTGCTGACCAGCTCCCGGAAAATGCCAGAATAATATCCAGCAGCCTCAATACGCCTGTGCAAAATATGATGGTGCGCATCCAGACTAGCAATCAGGAATAAATACGATGGATATTAATAAACAGGGCCCCATTAGCTGGATGGCAATACATCCAGTAGCTGCCAACCTGTTGATGCTAGGATTTCTGCTAGGCGGATTTTTATTTCTAAATACCATGAAGCAGGAAGTTTTTCCTGACTTTGTCACCGATACTATCAGCATTAGTGTTGTCTATACCGGTGCAGATCCCGAGGAAATAGAACGAAGCATTATTCTTGTTATCGAAGATGCTGTCTCTGGAATAGAAGGCATCGATGAAATCAGCTCTTCAGCACAAGAAGGTATTGGCTCTGTCATTATAGAAGCCCTGAGTGACGCAGATATTTATCTGCTGGCACAGGAAATACAAAAGGAAGTGGACCGTATTACTACCTTTCCCGAGGAGGCAGAAGAGCCGAAAATTAATGTCATGGCGAGTAAGCGAAAAACCGTATCTCTGGTTATCTATGGCGAGACTGAAGAACAGACTTTACATGAATTAGCCGAAAATTTTCGTGACCAACTTTTACAAGCGGAAAATATTACTCAGATTGAACTGGAAGGTGTCCGGCCATTAGAAATCAATATTGAAATTTCTCAGGAAAATTTACAGCGCTATAATCTTTCCCTGTCCGATATTGCTCAACGCATCCGTAGCACTAGCCTTGACCTACCCGGAGGCAGTGTTAAAACCGATACAGGCGAAATTTTAATCCGTATGCAGGAACGCAGGAACACTGGTCTGGATTTTGCACAAATACCCATCATTACAACTGAATCGGGTGCTAACATTCTGTTAGGCGATATTGCAACGATCACTGATGGCTATGAAGATACCGACTATTCTGCTCGTTACAATGGCTATCCCGCCATCATGCTGCAAGTCTATCGAGTGGGTAATCAAACCCCGATAGGTATCGTCGAGACCGTTAAACAGCAAATTGAAATTAGCAAAAGCATCCTGCCGACAGGTATCCATGCTGATATTCGCTATGATGCTTCCGAAGCCTATTCGCAACGGGTAGATTTATTATTACGTAATAGCGCCCTAGGCTTGACGCTGGTATTTATTACTCTGGCTTTGTTCCTGGAAATCCGTCTGGCATTCTGGGTAATGGCCGGTATTCCTATTGCCTTTATGGGATCGTTTATTCTTCTGCCTGCGCTTGGTGTTTCGCTGAATATGATTTCCCTGTTTGCCTTTATTATTGCGCTGGGAATAGTCGTCGATGATGCCATTATTATCGGTGAAAATGTCTACCATTATCGTCAGGAAGGCTACCCTGCCCTGACAGCTGCCATTAAAGGTACTCAGGAAATGGCAGTTCCGGTCACGTTCAGTATCCTGACCAATATCGCCACCTTTATGCCCTTGTTTTTTATGCCCGGGATCATGGGTAAGATTTTTGTCATGATTCCCACTGTAGTGATTCTGGTGTTTTTATTATCATTAGTGGAAAGCCTGCTTATTTTACCTAATCACTTAGCACATTTAAGTGATAAACCACGTAGCGGCTTACAACTCTGGTTACATAAAAATCAGCAGAGATTTAGCCGTGCTTTTCGTCACTGGGTAAAATATCGCTACGGTAGTTTTCTTGATCTTACCTTAAAGTATCGCTATTTAACGGTTATTACAGCTTTTTCAATTCTTATTGCAACACTCTCTTATGCATCCAGTGGACGCATGGGACTATCCATGTTTCCCAAAGCGGAATCTGATTACGCTCAGGCGCAAATAAGCTTACCTTTTGGCTCACCCGTTAAAAAAACTCAGGCTGTAGTAGATCACTTAATCAAGTCTGCATACGCCAGTATCAGTCATGTAGACCATGGCGAGCAATTAATCCGAGGAATATTTGCCGAAGTAGGTAAAGACGGTAGTCACAGGGCTATTGTACGTACTTATCTTGCAGAACCAGAGATTCGCGATAAAATCATGAGCACGGATCAATTTAGTGAACAATGGCGCTCAACATCGGGCGAAATAGCGGGCATAGAAAGTCTTATCTTTGAATCAGACTCAGGCGGGCCCGGATCGGGTTCAGCCATTACCATAGAATTAACCCACCGTGATATTGCTGTTTTAGAGCAGGCAAGCATTGATTTAGCAAACGCATTAGGTGCGTACCCTACGGCAAAAGATATTGCTAATAGCATGAGCCTGGGCAAACAGCAATTAGACTTTACTTTGCTCGAAGATGGAGAAAGCCTCGGCTTAACACCACTCTCAGTCGCCAGACAAGTACGTAACGCTTTTTATGGTGCTGAAGTCTTACGCCAGCAACGCGGGCGCAATGAAATAAAAGTCATGCTACGCCTGCCTGAAAATGAACGGGTATCAATCCAGAGCATGTATGACTTTTTAGTCTGGACTGACAAAGGGGTTGCCATCCCCTTAAATGAAATTGTCCAGATACAAAAAGGACATGCATTTACCGAAATTAAACGACGTAACGGCCGACGTAATGTGCAAGTCACTGCAAATGTATCTCCCAGAAGCCAGTCGGTAGAAATTATTAATGACTTAAAAGCCAACGCATTGCCTGCACTTGTCGAGCAATACCCGGGATTACAGTATAGTTTTCAAGGTCAGCAAGCAGATATGGCGGATAGCATCGGTAGTTTAAAATTAAGTTTTATATTTTCCGTGCTCGCCATCTATGCCCTGCTGGCAATTCCTTTCAAGAGCTATATCTTGCCTATAATTGTGATTACCAGCATTCCTTTTGGTATCATTGGCGCAATTTACGGCCACATTATTATGGGCTATAACCTGAGTATAATAAGCCTGCTCGGGATCGTCGCCCTGTCAGGTATCGTGGTAAATGACTCTTTAGTATTAATCAGCCAGGCCGTAAATCTTGAAAACGAAACTGACCTTACGCCTCAAGAGATTATTAAAACCGCAGGTATCCAGCGGTTTCGACCCATTATTTTAACCACTCTGACCACTTTTTTTGGTTTAGCACCAATGATATTAGAAACATCGCGCCAGGCACGCATGTTAATCCCCATGGCTGTCTCTATTGGTTTTGGAATTTTATTTGCGACCTTGATTACTTTAATACTCATCCCGTCCTTATATTTGGTGGTCAATGATTGCAAACGCTATTGGAAATCATTATTTGCCTAAATTAACCTGGCTGCGACTTACACTATTACAAATCCAATATCAGCCTTTACGCCTCCCTTAATTCCAAGCATAATACTTAGCAATTTACTGCCCACTATTAACAAGGAAACAATACATGAGTGACTCAAAACACTGCCGCCTACTAATTTTAGGATCTGGCCCTGCCGGCTATACGGCAGCCGTTTATGCAGCAAGAGCAAATCTTAAGCCAGTAATTGTAACAGGCCTGCAACAAGGCGGACAATTAACCACCACCACGGATGTAGACAACTGGCCTGGTGATGATCAAGGTGTGCAAGGCCCGGAACTTATGGAAAGAATGCGGAAACATGCAGAACGCTTTGATACAGAAATTATTTTTGACCATATCCATACCGCGGAATTATCCCAGCGCCCGTTTAAATTAACCGGCGATGCAGGTAGCTATACTTGCGATGCCTTAATTATTGCCACCGGCGCATCGGCTATGTATCTAGGCCTGGATTCAGAAACAGCCTATGCAGGTAAAGGCGTTTCAGCCTGTGCTACTTGTGATGGATTCTTTTATAGAAACAAACCTGTTGCCGTTATTGGTGGCGGAAATACCGCCGTAGAAGAAGCTTTATATCTAGCCAATATCGCATCTAAAGTCACGGTTATCCATCGCCGCGATAAATTCCGTTCAGAAAAAATCCTCTCCGACAAACTGATAGAAAAAGCAAAAACAGGCAATGTTGAGATCGAATGGAATCACACCCTAGAAGAAGTTCTGGGCGATGATATGGGCGTAACTGGCATGCGCATCAAAAGCACGCTTGATGGCAGTAGCAAAGACGTAGATTTACACGGCGTCTTTATCGCCATCGGCCACCGCCCGAATACTGAAATATTCAAAGGTCAGCTAGATATGGATGATCATGGCTATATCCGCGTAAAAAGTGGCATTGAAGGTAACGCCACAGCAACCAGCATATCCGGAGTATTTGCCGCAGGTGATGTCATGGATTCGGTATATAAACAAGCCGTTACTTCAGCAGGCGCAGGCTGTATGTCAGCATTGGATGTAGAAAAGTACCTGGATGATTTAGAAGCTTAAAT
>CAYWLM010000148.1:0-5448 GCA_964459125.1 uncultured Methylomonas sp.
AAGAAAAATCTCAGGGAAATTTTGTGCCTCCCTAGAATTTATAGCGGATACCTTTTTACGGTCAAGTGGATGTGATTGTTAGCTTTCATTTTCACCAAACTTAAAATTATCTGACATTTCTATACGAGAAACAATACTATTTAAATTAACACTTCCTGCACTTTCAACCGGACTTTCTGCAATATTAATTACCCTATTGGAATAGCTCTTTTCTTTTCTATCACACTCTGTATTATTCACATTATCGTTATGCATATCTAAAGCATTACCTAATGATTCGTCATAACGCTCATTTTTAGCCGCTATCAAAAACCCTTCGATTAATGCACACTCAAAAGAGTCATAACGCTGATCTATTGGAACCATTTCATACAGAATGCTAATCATTTTCTCTGGTGTTGACCCTTCTCGAATATAATCTTGATAAACTTCCATATTAAAATCTTTAACTACAAGCAAGAATGTTAATAGTGCGGGGTATAAATAAGTATTTTCGCTAGTTGAATGAATTACTAAGTTTACTTTAGAAAATAATTGTTCAATTTCTCGAAGAGATAGAGACTTTGCTTTTACAATAAGTTTAAAAACATTTTTCAAATGCTCAACTTCATACTGAAAAGCTCTATAGCCTTTTCTTTTTTCGAAAAAAGAATCGAATTGAAATGTTTTGTATAACTGGTCTATAAAATCACTAGGCTCTGCTTTAGGTAAGCTATATTCAATATCAATGAATCGCCTTAAATACCCTATAGACTCAAAATCATTTCCATATACAGCTTTAACTCCATGTGAAAGTTGCTCTTTATCCATTGCTAATATAAACACCACCCCATCTATATTTAATAAGTGCTTTATTCTTTCTAAAAGCTCAATGGCATATGTTGGCCTACAACGATCTAATTCATCAACAAAAAAATATAACTTGGTAGGATCCTCTCCATCATTACTCAGAATAGTTGAAACATTTTTCTTAAACTCAGTAATAGCACTTTTATTCTTTGTATATTCACTTAATAAGTCTTTAGAAAGAGACTCTATTAATTTGGATGCTTCAGTCTCCAATATCTTTTCAGCATCAATAACTCCAGCAGTACCTACCTTAATTAATGCTGGTATTCCTTTCTTGACTATATGGATGCCTGCTTGTTTAGCCTTATCCCATGCTTTACTTTTTTCCTCGTTACCATTAATAAGCGCTTCTAGCTCCTCATTCATTTCACCTAGAAAAGCTAAAAGAGGATCACTAGCAAAATCTGTTTCCCATGAACTAAAGTAAATCGATTTACATTCCTTGTTCATCAAATCTGCATGTAACATTTCTAAAAATGTGGTTTTTCCACTTCCCCAAGGGGCATTAACAGATAGTACTATGGGGGTAGAAATATTTCTTAGTAACAAGGAAAGGTTGTCAATATCACTTTTCCTAGAAAGCCTATCATTTTCATATGGGCTTTCTTGATCAATTATAATTTTCTTTGATTTAAATTCCATTTATAACTATGACCCTCTTTAAAAAGCTAACGACCAAATCACTTGACGTTTAAAGGGGCGATTTTTTTGCGTCTTTTTGCAAAAAAAATGACGCTTTAAACGGTCAAGTGGATTTGCTAGTTATGTTTACAATTTATCAAATATTGAACCATTAGATGGGGTAAATATTTTATGATAGAGCCTCGTTGCATAATCATCTGTTGTTCCTGCTAAATAATCACTTATCACCCTCAAATTACCTTGTTGTTCTTCGTAAAGTTGAAAATATTTTTTGGGTAATAATCTTGATGGATTTGATTCTATAGCCTCAAATAGTTTTATTACCATTTGCTGACCTTTATATTCAAGTGTTTGAACTTCAGGGGTTTTTATAACATTGTTCTTCACAAACTCTTGAAATATATCTAACTCTTCTCCGACAATATCAGAAAACATTGCTTGGTAATCTAATAAGTTATGAGAAAATTCATTTTGTTTTTCTACTTCAATACTGTTTATGAAATAATTAACTAGATAGCTAATTGCCTTTTTTCTAATTTTATTTTCACCAGAAAAAAGTGAAGAGGTAAGTTCTAATATTTTTTCAGAAAGTGGGTATTTTTTTAAGCCATCTGATATTTTTGCTACAACTTCATTTTTCCATTGAGACTCTGAAACTAAGCCTAGTGCAACTGAATCCTCTAAATCATGTATGCCATAGGATATGTCATCCGCTAACTCCATAATACTACAATCAAATGATTTATATTTTGGCTTTTTATGCTTCCCTGCTCCTTTATCAAAAACACTCATAAACTTATCACGATCATTTGTAAATGGCTTTAGAATCCATTCAATATTTTCTTTATCACAATCAAAAACACATTTAGGAGGGCGAAAGGAATCAAGATTAAGGCTGCCGTTATCCCTATATATTGAACTATTTACAACTGCTGAATGATAGCTCGGATATTTAATGAGACCCAACAAAGCTCTTCTAGTTAAATTTAAACCATTAGCATCTGAGTACTCTCCTAGTTTTGTACATATTCTTAGCGTTTGAGCATTTCCTTCAAAACCATTATATTTATGCATTGAATAATTAAGAGCGACCTCCCCGCCATGCCCAAATGGTGGATGACCAATATCATGAGCTAACCCCATTGATTCAATTAAATTCTGGGATGGTAATAACTCTTGAATTATTTCGTCATCATTATATTTTACTTTAAGTGCTTCCGAAATTCCGCTTCCAATTTGTGCCACTTCAAGAGAATGAGTTAGCCTTGTTCGATAAAAGTCGCTTTCTCCTAAACCTAATACCTGTGTTTTACCTTGTAAACGACGAAAAAATGCAGAGTGAATAATTCTAGCCCTATCTCGTGAAAACTCATCTCTTTTCTGAGGTGTAGCTTCAAGGCTCTCGTATCTTTCAGTCCACATTATATATTTCCTCATTATTGATTATTTTTCTATAGAACATAATGCCGAGTTGACAGGCGATTTTGCCTGATAATGGGTTGAACAGCTTCACCGTGAGTACCCTAATTATCGGGCCAAATCGTCCTGTCGAACGTTTGGTTCTCAGGGAGCGTAGCGACTGAGGGCCACACGTTCGACAGGTTCCCTGTCAACTCGGCGTTCTCAGGGAGCGTAGCGACTGAGGGCCACACGTTCGACAGGTTCCCTGAGAACGCCTGCTTCAGCTGACGTAAAAAGGGGCGCATTTTTTTGCCTCGCAAAAAATGTGACGCTTTTTACGGTCAGCTGCAAGCATTTGTTGGACGAAGCCGCTATCGCGGAGAAAAACAGCGCATCCCTTAAATTTAAAGTGTAACCTCATTGCCTGTAATACACATAACAGGTTAATTTGTAAGCTCATTCAACTAACAATAATGAGGTTACACTGTAATGACACCATCGATAGAACTTAAATTCAACCATTATTATTCTCAACACTGAAACCACGGGGTCAGGCCTTACATTTGACATTTAAAATCTCTTTTTCTTCCTGTTTTACCGTTCAACTCAATCGGTAGCATAGCCCACATCATAATACTCGCGGACTTGAGTTAGTGTAACGCATTACCGCCCCTTGCAACAAAGCCAAGAACTGCTGACGATAATCATCGTTTGATAGATATTTTCTTAGGCATTGCCACGAGCAGTCACATGATACAGCGCCTCGGCAAATTTAATACGTAAAGGTCTTGTCATCAATATATCCTATCAATTTGAATCCTGATACAAATTAAAACATAGATGGCTATATGTCAAATGTAAAGCCTGCCCCCTTATTCCATGCTGGGTGATTGTAGTGGTCAAGTAAACTCCTTCCTATCCCTCTTAGAAGCCATTAGCCGCCAACCTTGTTGTATGCCTTTAAAATGAATTCTTTAACAAACTCGAACTCCGATTCAGAAGTTACGGTAAACTCAACATCACCAGTACCGTAATGACCTATCGATGTTACATCTCGATAGTTTTTGGTTCCCTCTGGAATATCGGAAGGCTTGAGCTTTAAAAACAACTTAACGTTCTTGCCTTTGACTTCCATACAAACGATATTTTGCGAGATTTTGTAAGCAACGTAGAATTTTTTTGGCACCTCTTCAATTGATTCATCTAAGCCAATAATGAATTCTCGTATGGTTGCTGTTAACTCCTGTATGTCGACACTTTTACCTTCAAGCCGTTCATCAAATGTATAAGTTGCCGTAGCACGAGTTAGCGCGGCTTTTTTACCAGCCTCAACCATAACAGGATTTTTGTATCCAGTTTCAGTGGTAGCAGCAGACGTTGATACTGCTGCTGATTTGGCAGTATGGAAAACTTCTTCAAGATAAAGAGAGTTATTGGAAAATAAGCGGTATTTCCATAGTTCAATATTTGCGCCCATCACCTGCACTGCATGCAAATCATATTTCTTATAGTTTGGGGCGATGCAAATAACCCTCACGTCAGACCAATCAACCTTTACGCCACTTCCCAAACGCTTTTGTACTGCGATTTCAAAATCACCTTTGTGATCTTGAATCCAGTGCAAGTAGAAAAGGCTTTGGTTAATAAGCTCCGATGATTCAACTTTCTTGTATTCGATTATAACTGGGTTGTCTTCTTCTGATAGAACGAGGCTATCAATTCGGCCTGCATGCTGTGCACCAGTTGAAAACTCACTGGCAACGAATCTGCAATTGAAGACCGTTTCGAGGTTTTTCTCAATCAGGGACTGCAAATCCTTCTCCAGAGCAAAGTTCTTCTGCTCGACGGCAGATAGCTTGTCTCCTGAAATATCGAAAATCGGCACTTGATGATTACTCCATTGTTTCTTTGGCTTCTAACGGTCGCTGTTGAGCCGCGAGCATCGCAGGTATCCAAGCAAGTTTACTTGGTTGGGTGCTGAGAAGCGCAGTCGGCTCTAACGCTATTGATAGGTGGAGCGTGAGCGGAACCAGTCAATAGTGTTAGAGCGGAGTTCAACAGCGACCGATAGGCTGGACTGTGTGCGAAGCGCAGCGTAGCTCACGGTCCAGCCTATCATTGTTAATACATGGAAAAAATCCACCTAGCACCTATATGCAATGCAAAAAACTCCATTTATCGCAATATTAAACTAGTTTATATGGAATTTTTACTTATTTTTTCCACTTTTAAAATATAGCATCTATATCATAGAAATCAAGAAAACCTGATTGTAATACATGAAAATACTGTTCTTCTCTAAGTTTTCTGATAGGTGATGTTTTGGCTATACTCTATAGTAAATAATTGTTGATAAAGTATATTTATCAGAAATTGATTTTGTATTCTGCTGGAAGGTGCAGTGTTTTGTATTAAATACTCTATGTATTGCTAGTTTTATTGCGATAACATGGAAAGTACCTCTACAATCTATGTAGCTTTTCAGTAAGATTAATCTTATGGTGTAGTGGTCTAATAAAGCTGTACAAAATGAAAGGCGTTACAATAACCCCTTGA
>CAYWLM010000149.1:0-5383 GCA_964459125.1 uncultured Methylomonas sp.
AAAACAAATAAATGTTGATGTGCCTGTGCTGCAACCTGGGGTAAATGGGTAACACATAAAACCTGCGCACTTTTGCCTAAAGTACGTAGTTTCTGGCCAACAATTTCCGCGATACCGCCACCAATTCCTGAGTCTACTTCATCAAAAATCATCGTCGGTGCATCTTTGTCATGGCTGGTGGTAACCTGTATTGCTAAACTGATCCTGGATAATTCGCCACCTGAAGCAACTTTAGCTAAAGGTCGTAGTGGCAGACCAGGGTTGGCACTGACTAGAAACTCGATTTTATCGCTACCATTAATTTTAGGCAGGCTAATTTCTTGTGCAATCACGCTAATACTAAATTCTCCCTGGGGCATACCCAGTTCCTGAATCATTTCAGATATAAGTACAGAGAGTTTTTTGCCTGCCTCAGTACGCTTCAGGTTCAAAGCCTTGGCAAAAGAAAAGTAATCCTGTTTATTCTGCTCCACGAGTTTCTCTAGTTCCTCTATGCGCTCAGTGCTATTACTTAAATTATTCAATTCCAGCCGGATTTTTTCTGCAATATCCGGTAATTCTTCAGGGGCTACATGATGCTTACGCGACAAGGAGTGGATAATACCGATTTGATTTTCCAGTTCTTGCAGGCGCTGAGGATTTATCTCTTGAACTTCAAGAAAATGACGCAATTGCTGTGAGGCTTCCTGGATTTGAATTTGTGCTTCAATTAATAGTTTATTAGGCTCCTCAAACTCACCTGCTAAAGAAATTAAATCGGCTAGGGCGCTAATGCTTTGACTAACCATCTGGTTAGCTGATTGATGTTCGTTTTCAGAGAGTAGGTCAAGTTGCGTTTGTCCTATTTTTAATATTTGTTCCAGGTTTGCCAGTTTGGAATGTTCTGCTGAAAGTGCAATATAGTCATATTCAGTTAGATCTAGCTGTTCAAGTTCGTTTAGTTGATAACGGTACAAATCTTCCTGATTACTGAGTTCGGTTGATGATTTAATCAATGCCTCTAACTCAAAATGATTACTACGCCATTGTAAATAGGCCTGGTTGGTTTTTGCGAGTAAGTCAGTATTTTGCGCATAATCATCAAGAAATTTTCGTTGTTCATCAGTATCCAGTAGAGTCAGGTGAGCATGTTGACCGTGAATTTCAACCAATTGTGAACTGAGTAGTTTTAACGCCTGTAAGGTAGTCGGACGGCCATTAATATAGGCTTTTGAGCGACCATCCTGACGAATAGTGCGACGAATTAAACATTGCTCATCGGCATCAAATTCATTTTCTTCCAGCCAGGCCTGAGCTGCAGGCGCATCAGATAAATCAAAGCTTAAATTTATTTCAGCGCGCTCACAGTCAGGGCGCACATAGCTAGCATCTGCACGATCACCTAAGGCCAGGCCTAAGGCAGTGAGTAAGATAGATTTTCCTGCACCTGTCTCACCCGTTAGTACAGATAAGCCTTTTTCCAGATTTAAATCCAGAGATTTGACGATGGCGAGGTCAATAATATTAAGATTTTGTAGCATGATTAGAAATGGTAGCCACTGCTCCAGTTAAGTTTATCGCGTAAGGTATGGAAAAAATCGTGATTTTCCGGGTGCAGTATGGTAATTGGGTTAGGGTCTTTTTTGATTAAAATTGTATCACTTATTAACACATCAGGAAGGGCAATATGATCGCATGTGACCTGGGCATTAATTTCATTAGTTTTGATAAAGTTGATTTTAATTTCAGAGTTACCATCAATCACAATAGGACGATTAGATAAGGTATGTGGATTAAGCGGGACTAATAGTAAGGCGTTCAATGCAGGATGAATAATTGGCCCGCCTGCTGATAGAGCATAGGCGGTTGAGCCAGTGGGGGTGGATACGATTAAGCCATCAGAGCGCTGAGTATTAAGAAATACGCCATCAATGGTTGTTTGTAATTCGATCATGCTGGGTGTTACCCAGCGGTGTATCACCACTTCGTTGACTGCAGTTTCTTGATGAATTATTTGATCATTGCGTATTATTTTTGTGCGTAGTAAAAAACGCTGTTCCTGACGGTGCTTACCTTGCAAAATATCATCTAATTTTGTTAGTAATTCATCAGGTGAAATATCCACTAAAAAGCCGAGTCTACCCAGATTAACCCCAATCAAAGGAATATGACAACCCGCAGCGGTTCGAGCAGCCGTTAAAAAGGTACCATCACCCCCAACTGCAATAAGAATGTCACAGTGCTGAGCAAGCGATGACAAAGGGTGAATAGAGCCTGAAAAATCAGAAATTAGCGTGGCACTGATGGGGTCAATAACAACTTGATAGCGCGGCTTAAGAAATAGATAAAGCGCTTTTAGAGTGTCGGCTATTTCAGGATCGCTGGACTTTCCTAAAATGCCAATCGTTTTAAATTCTGTAGGCATAAGTATTTTAAGCATCAGATAGGTTAGCAAGTATAGCCTATAATAGCCTTATATATTCCTTAGGTCGTAAATGGTTTGGTTAAGATGATAAAAAAAATACTGTTACCCATTATTTTCATAATTCTAGCGTATGCTTTATGGATAAGTGCTGATTTTAATCAAATTGCAGCGGGTGTGGCTATTTTTCTTTTTGGTATGCTGTCTTTAGAGCAGGGTTTTCAAACTTTTACTGGCGGGACTTTAGAGAAAATATTACGTGTCAGTACCGATAAGCTATGGAAAAGTCTTGGTTTTGGGGTGATTTCAACGACATTAATGCAATCGAGTTCTTTGGTTACGGTTATTACGATTTCATTTTTGAGTGTTGGAATACTTGATTTAACGGCTGGCATAGGCATTATTTTTGGTGCTAATTTAGGGACAACGACAGGTGCATGGCTGATTGCCGGATTTGGTTTAAAAGTCAATATAGCTGCCTACGCTATGCCTATGCTGGTGTTTGGTATTTTACTGGTTTTTCAAAAAAATAAAGCATTAAACGGGCTGGGAGCCATTGTAGCGGGCATGGGGTTCCTGTTTTTAGGTATATTTTTTATGAAAGAAGGTTTTGAAACTTTTCGCGAAACCATTAATTTAGCTGAATATGCTTTGACAGGTGTAAAGGGATTGTTAATTTTTACTTTGATTGGTATTGCGGCAACAGTGGTTATGCAGTCCAGTCATGCGACCATGGTATTAATTATTACCGCTTTATCAGTACAGCAAATTAGCTATGAAAATGCTCTGGCATTGGCGATAGGCTCAAATATAGGCACGACGGTTACTGCGATTATTGGGGCAATGAGCGCTAATATTGAAGGCAAGCGTTTAGCCGGGGCGCATTTTATATTTAATTTTACGACCGGGATCATTGCCCTGCTATTTATAAACCAGTTTATTGATGCAGTTGACTGGATAGCCAAAGTGATACATATTTCAGCCAGTGATCACACACTTAAACTTGCCATTTTTCATACTTTGTTCAATCTGATCGGTGTAGGCATTATGTTACCTTTTATCCATCAAATGGTGTCTTTGTTAGAAAAAGTGTTGCAGGGTGAAAGCATTAAAATGGATCAACCTAAATACTTGAATGAATCGGTAATGGCATTCCCGGATACTTTGGTATCAGCCTTACGTCAGGAAACGGTTCGTCTGTATCAACATGCCAGCCATATTATTTTAAAAACGATAGGCTTGTCTGCAAGTAATGTGTTTTCACAGCAGGATTTACAGCAACAGGTAGAAAAAAGTAAAAAAATCACGCCTTACGATGTAGATGCAGCTTATGAGCGTAGTGTAAAAGGAATCTATAGTTCAATTATTGCCTATATTAGTCAAGCGAGTTTTACCTGGGAAATGCAACAGTCGGGTAGTTTATATTGGTTACGTGAAGCCAATAGGCATATAGTCGAGGCGATTAAAGATACTAAACATTTGCAGAAAAACTTGTTAAAGATGCGCTTTTCTGCGAATCATTTTGTTCAGGACGAGTACCAGAAAATTCGTTTTCAAATTGCAGATTTATTGCGTGAATTAGAGTTATTTCGTATTCAGGTAGAAGCCGAAGGAAGTGATATAGGCTTGTTATCCTTTGATGTTTATAAAGTAAAAATTAAAGAACAGGATCAACAAATGAATGCAAGAATCGATGGTTTAATCAGAGAGCATAAAATTTCGCCAGAAGCAGGAACGTCACTTATTAATGATAGTGCGTATATGTATGGAATAAAAAAGCATCTAGTCGATATGGCAGAAACAGTCTTTGTGGTACAAAAAGCAAGTACCTCGCAAGCTCAACGCGAATTAGTGCTTGATGATAATGAGCTAGTGAAAGTGTTGCAGTCTGAAAATTAATTTTTAAGAGAGTGGATTAACATGGGCAAAAAAAAATTATTACATAAACTCCAGGATTTTTTTAATGCAGACCAGCGAGAGAAAGAAAAGCGGTTCAAGGATATAAAGAAAATTCTGAAGCAGTTAAAAGACAAAGAAAGAAAAATAGCACAAAAACTTGCTGATTGTGGTGATGCAGAGAAAGCAGCAGAATTACAGCAAGAGTTAGATATTATTTATGCACAAAGAAGCAAAGGCGTTAAAATCATTAAGGACATGAATAATAATCCCTAATTTTTAGGCTCTTTTAAAAAGCAAGCGGTTAAGCGACAATTGAGACGACTCAGGCATATGGCTAACAAAGCATATTCATGATCACTGAGATATTTCAACAAGCACTGCCTGTTAGCAGTAGCAAGGATAATCAGACCGTTGTCGATTTTGTGGATTGCTCAAAGCCAGGAATGGTAACAGAAACGCTATTAAACAAAAGGCTATTATATGTCCTCTGCTTTTTTAAAAGGGATCAAAGAAAACCAGCCGCAAGCAGAAATTACCTTTGACAAATTTTATATGCATAAAAATGAAACGAATTTAATGACCAGGAAAAAAGTAAAAAAAGCAGACTTAAGCCTCGCAAAACTTAACTTGAAAGCGATACATGTCATGCAAATCGGCGAAAGTTTTCAGCACAAATATACGGCTGAAAGTGCCGTGCAATTTGCAGGATTGCTCAACATCTGGAACTACAGGGCAACGCATAAACAACTCGCCTCCAGCGTAAAAGCAGTCAAAAGCATTAAAAAACATCGGGAAGTGTTTAACTCGGTTATTTTTGTAGCAAAAAGAAAAACCAGAGGATTTAACGTAAAACACTTCAAAACAATCACTTATTTACTGACTGGAAAACTGGATTTTTCTAAAGTGAACACTCATTACTTACTCCCTTGAAAATCAAAAAAAGCGCTGTTTTAGTGCTAAATTCCGGCAGTTCATCAATAAAATATGCCTTGTTTGATATGCAGACACAAACTGCACAGATACAAGGGTTGATTGAGCGAATTGGTGATCAGGGAAGTGCGCATCAGTATCGTACTAAATCAG
>CAYWLM010000150.1:0-5353 GCA_964459125.1 uncultured Methylomonas sp.
TAAAAACATAGTAAGGTTTTTCCGACTCGGATTTTGTTTACTTATAGCTAAAATGAAAATGTAATATTTAGAATTGTTTGCTGTATATATTCAGCAGGTTCAATTTCTAAGAAATGAAAGCGGTTAATTTTTTAATCAATGTAATAGAGGAAATGAATATGAATATCGGTATTAATGAACAAGATAGGATTCTAATTGCTGATGGATTGAAGCGACTATTGGCTGATTCTTATACTTTATATCTACAAACCCATAATTTTCATTGGAATGTAACAGGACCACAATTTCGTGAACTGCATCTCATGTTTGAAGAGCATTACATCGAATTGGCCACTGCTGTCGATGACCTTGCTGAACGTATCCGATCATTAGGTGTTGCAGCACCAGGAACCTATAAAGAATTTAGCGGATTGAGCTCAATTAAAGAAGTCGCTGGTATTTTTAATGGCGCTGAAATGGTTAAAATCCTTACTCAATCACACGAACAAGTTATAAGAACATGTCGTGATGCATTAAAATTAGCACAAGATGCTGATGATGAATCTACAGCTTCTGTTGTATCTGACCGCATGCGTGTTCATGAGAAAACAGCTTGGATGTTACGTGCAACTTATCAATAAGCCAGCTTAACTATTGGTCAACCGATAGAATAATAACTGGGGTCAGGTACAATTTACATTTTGAAATGGGCAATATGGTTGCTATTTCAGGTTTTTATAATCAAATAATCAAAAATGCAAGCAGGGCTTAACATTTCTACATTTGGAAGTAATGAGGGGCAGAGTAAAATAAAAAATACCTCTACCTTGTTGATTCAATGCTACTTTGCCCCCCATTATTATAATTGATCATAATGTCCGCCAATGGCATAAATATAAACGTAATCTTTATCGTATTTATAAATAACCCGGTCTTTCTGACTAATACGGCGTGAGCACAAACCAGATAGCTTATGTTTTAATGGTTCGGGTTTCCCAGTACCAGTGCTCGGATTATCACGAAGCATTTCTTTTAATAAATGGCAAAGCACTTTGTGCAGCTTCTTGTCTTTTAGTCTGAGTTCTTCATATGCAGCCCAGATATTTCCTTCAAATACCAGTGATCTCATCTAGCTCTCCAGATGTAGGTTTATATCCCTGCTTTTTCACATTTGTAGCGGCTGATGCTGCAATTTGTTTCATTAAGTCATTATTTTGTAAGATATACAGTGTTTCTTGCTCACGCTCCCAATCATCTGCACTTAAAACAATAAAATCATCGCCACTTCTGCGCGTCACTTTTATGGGTACATGTTCAGTAACCACTTGTTCTACATATTTTTTAAGATTATCTCTAAATTTATTTACACTAACACTGTCCATTCTCATCACCTATATTACGTACGATAACTCCGTACATATTAGTGATAAAGCCCTAACAAGTCAATTAACAGCGACCGTAAAAAGCGCGTCGCGTTTTTTTAAACCTTACAATGATAAAACCTGAATGTTTGCAGTGGGTCCAGACTGTGTGAAAACTCAAAAGCCTCCTGAAAGTTAGGGACTATAGCACATAGAATAGCTATTATAGTTGCGGTAATCACAAAACCCACTTTAGATATAAAAACCAACAAATCAGATGGATTTTTCCCACTTGATTGTTATTAAGTAGAGTTTGTACACAGTCTGGGTCGATAATGGCCTTAAAAGGGAAGGTTAATCGTTATCAATATCCAGACCAAAAATAAGCTACTCGCTGTTGTATTTAAGCGGGGCTGAACGAGTCATCTTTTAGTTCAGCGCCTGAATAGTATTAAATGTCTGCTAAATTCCCTTTACTTTCCAGCCAGGATTTTCTATCTTGAGAGCGTTTTTTGGCTAATAATAAATCCATTTGTTCATTTGTATCATCACCCTCTTCAATGGTTAACTGTACCAGGCGGCGTGTATCCGGATTCATGGTTGTCACACGTAACTGAGCAGGGTTCATCTCGCCTAATCCTTTGAAACGCTGTACATTAATCTTGCCTTTCAGTTTTTCAGACTTTATACGGTCTATTACTCCCAGGCGCTCATGTTCGTCCAAGGCATAAAATATTTGCTTACCTACATCAATACGGTATAAAGGCGGCATGGCGACAAATACATGCCCTGCTTTAACAAGACTAGGGAAGTGTTTATAAAATAAGGCACAAATCAAAGTTGCGATATGTAAACCATCCGAATCGGCATCAGCGAGTATGCAGACTTTTCCGTAACGTAAGCCTCGTATGTCTTCTGAGCCTGGCTCAATGCCTAATGCCACAGCAATATCATGGACTTCATTTGATGCCATAACTTGAGCAGAATCTACTTCCCAGGTATTTAAAATTTTACCGCGCAAGGGCATTATTGCCTGAAATTCACGCTCCCTTGCTTGTTTGGCTGAGCCTCCCGCAGAATCCCCTTCAACCAGAAATAATTCGCTGCGATTAATATCTTGTGAAGCACAATCAGCAAGTTTTCCTGGTAATTGCGGACCTGCGGAAATTCTTTTACGAATCGTTTTTTTGCTGGATTTTAACCGCTTTTGGGCGCTTAATATAATGACTTCGGCTATTTTCTCGCCAGCGGCAGGATGTTGATTAAGCCATAGACTAAAGCCATCTTTGGCAACCCCGGAGATAAAAGCAACGCATTCACGAGAGCTTAAACGTTCTTTGGTTTGACCGGAAAATTGCGGATCCTCCAGTTTTACCGAGAGGATATAATGGCAAAGTTCCCATACATCTTCAGGTGTTATTTTAACGCCACGTGGTAATAAGTTGCGAATCTCGCAGAATTCGCGCATTGCTTCGGTTAACCCTGCGCGCAAGCCATTGACATGAGTTCCGCCCAGAGGAGTAGGGACCAGATTGACATAACTTTCAGTGACATTTTCTGGTAAAGATTCTGTGGTCCAGAGAATGCCCCATTCAACGGCCTCGTGTTCGGCAGATATTTTACCCATAAAGGGTTCATTCGGGTAATACTCGATATTACCTATTCTATCCAGTAAGTATTCTTCCAGGCCATTCTGGTAATGCCATTCCCATGATTCATCGGTTTGTTCAACTGTTAAACTGATCTTTAAGCCTGGGCAAAGCACCGCTTTCGCTCTTAAGACATGCTTAAGCTTGATAACCGAAATTTTATTAGAATCAAAATAGCTGGCATCGGGTAAAAAGTGTACCATCGTACCTGTATTAAGCTTGCCAACAGTGGCACCTGTTTCATGTAATTCGGTTTGTTTTTCGCCATTTGCAAATTGCATTTGGTAAACTTTACCATTACGTTTTATTTCTATGTCGAGTAGTTTCGATAAAGCATTGACGACAGAAACACCTACCCCATGTAAACCGCCAGAAAATTGATAGTTTTTATTAGAAAATTTTCCGCCGGCATGCAGTTGAGTCAAAATAACTTCTACACCTGGCATATTTTGTTGAGGGTGCATATCGACTGGCATGCCACGACCATTATCTTGTACTTTAATACTGCCGTCTTTAAATAAAACAACTTCTATGCTTGATGCGTGCCCTGCTACCGCCTCATCTACACTATTATCAACGACTTCCTGAACCAGATGATTAGGGCGGGTGGTATCGGTATACATACCCGGGCGTTTGCGCACAGGGTCTAAGCCACTTAAAACTTCAATAGCGGCTGCGTTATAGGTATTACTCATTTTCTAGTTAATTACTCGGATGTTTTTCATATATAATGGATCGTTTAATCTATCCTATCACTAAATTATTTTAATCGACATGCCTAGAAAGAAAAGTGCCACCTTATTTGAAGATTCTCTCAAAGGATTAGCAGAGATTGTTGAGCAATTAGAGCAGGGTGATATTTCTTTGGAAGAGTCTTTAAAATCATTTGAACAGGGTGTGAATTTAACGCGTACTTGCCAAAAAGCCTTGCAAGAGGCAGAGCAAAAAGTGCAAATCTTATTAGCAAAAAACGGTCAACAAACATTGGAGTCATTTAACGATGAGTAACGCCCTGAAAGAATATCTAGTTTCTAGCCAGGAACGAGTAGAAAAAGCTTTGGATTTGCGCTTGCCAGCAAATACAATTTTGCCTAAAAGACTACATGATGCAATGCGTTACAGTACTTTAAATGGCGGCAAAAGAATGCGCCCCATGTTGACTTATAGTGCAGGTAAAGCATTAGGACTTGCACCTGATATTCTAGATGGCCCTGCCTGTGCAGTAGAAATGATTCATGTTTATTCACTTATTCATGATGATTTACCGGCAATGGATGATGATGATTTGCGTCGAGGTAAAGCGACTTCACATGTAGCTTATGATGAAGCAACTGCAATATTAGCCGGAGATGCTTTGCAAACTTTGGCGTTTCAAATTCTAGCACTAGATAGCAGCATGAATGCCCGTGCCGAGTCACGCATACAAATGGTTAGCGCATTGGCTAAAGCGAGTGGCTCATTAGGAATGGTAGGTGGACAGGCAATTGATCTAGAATCAGTAGGAAAAAAGCTGTCTTTGCCTGAATTAGAAAACATGCATATACATAAAACAGGTGCGCTTATTCGCGTGAGCGTACAGTTAGCAACTTTATCCAAGCCTGATCTGGATCCTGCCATTGCCAATAAATTAGATCATTATGCTAAATGTATCGGCCTGTCTTTTCAGGTTAAAGATGATATTTTAGATGAAGAAAGTGATACTGCCACGCTAGGGAAAACCCAGGGAAAAGATCAGTATAATGATAAGCCTACTTATCCTGCCTTATTAGGATTAGCTGGCGCAAAGCAGAAAGCACAGGATCTGCATGAACAAGCCGTTGAAAGTCTAGCGGGATTCGGTGCAGAAGCAGATTTATTGCGTGACTTATCTTTGTATATTATTCAGCGCGATCATTAATCGTTTAGTACTTTTTCCAGTATTTACTGGGGATTTTTTAATTATTTATAGAGAAATAGAATATTTATGCCCGATATTATTATTGAACACAATCCGAGTGAAGAACGTCTTAAAGAGCTAGACGTTGCTGATTGGGAAATTTGGGATTGCCCTGTTTCTGAGTTTAGACTGGATTTTGATGAGACAGAAAAAGCTTACATTCTTGAAGGTGAGATTGTTGTCACACCAGACGGTAAAGAGCCTGTTACTATCGTTCCCGGAGATTATGTTATTTTTCCTGTTGGATTAAACAGCATGTGGGCAGTAACTAAAACACTGCGTAAGCATTACAGTTACGATTAAATATAAAAGGGGCATTTAAAACGCCCCTTTTTTTATATGGCTTGCTGATTATGCTTTTCAGGAGCACCAACCTAGACTGTCGAAATATATCATTAAAATTTAAAATATTTATAATATTCAATACC
>CAYWLM010000151.1:0-1425 GCA_964459125.1 uncultured Methylomonas sp.
AGGGAATTATTAGAGCTCTGTCAAAGCTCAATTTTGAGTGTACCTGATGACATGAATTTAACTTTTGACACACCCTTAAAACTACATGGGCGGTATACACTAAGCGAAGTTTTATCAGGATTAGGCCACCACAGCTTAGAAAATCAACCAGCAATGCGTGAAGGGGCTTTACATCTAAGAAATATTAACGCTAGCGCTTTCTTTGTTACATTAAACAAATCGGAAAAACACTATTCACCGACAACACTTTACGAAGATTACGCGATTAATGAAAAACTATTTCATTGGCAAAGCCAATCGACAGTCTCTGATGTATCTCCTACTGGTCAACGTTATATTCATCATAAAGAAAATGACCACAGTATTCTTATTTTTGTCAGGGAGGACAGGAAAAATAAAAATGGCCTTACTGAACCATATTATTTTCTTGGACCAGCAAATTATATAAGTCATAAAGATAGTCGGCCAATAAGTTTTGTATGGGAACTTGAGTTTCCCATGCCGGCACATTTAGTTCGTGAAACAGCTCACTTATTGACTGCTTAAAAATGTAATTAAATCATAATCATGTGGAAGTGCTGCGGAGTCAGTATCGAGCATACAATGATGTGACGTAGTGGCATAGGCGCAGGACGAAGCGAGGCAGCCGAAGGCAATAGTGGTCGCGTAATTTTTTGTTGCTTGTTAAGGCAGGACGCCCACGAACAAGCTTTCGAAAAAATAGTTACTCCTCCGCTTAATTTCTATAGTGTCCGTAATGCAATGAATATCCTTCATTGACAAACGCTATCATTGGAATAGTAATAATCCTGCGATAAACTGTCACTGTGATGAATCAACTGCATTATTAATGATGCAAGTCCTGATAATATTGGAGAAAAAAATGACTATTACTGTACCTAAGGTTGTATTTAAAACGCGTGTCCGTGACCAGAGTATCGGTGGAGACAATCCTTTCCGCTGGCAGGATGTGAGTAGCGATGACATCTTTAAAGGAAAAAAAGTTGTGATATTTGCTCTTCCGGGGGCTTTTACGCCGACTTGCTCAAGTACACACTTACCGGGTTTTGAAGAAAAATATCAACAATTTATCGAGCAAGGTGTTGATGAAGTGTATTGTTTAAGTGTGAATGATGCTTTTACGATGTTTCAATGGGGGAAAAATCTGGGCATTCAGCATGTTAAAATGTTGCCTGATGGCAATGCGGATTTTACCCGGGCTATGGGTATGCTGGTTAAAAAAGACAATCTGGGTTTTGGTTGTCGTTCCTGGCGTTATGCCATGCTGGTGGACGATAGCGCTATCGTTCAATTGTTCAGTGAGCCGGGGCTAGCTGATAATTGCCCGGATGATCCATTTTCTGTTAGCAGTGCTGATACTATGCTCGACTATTTAAAACAGCAGTAAACATTGTATAGAGCAGG
>CAYWLM010000151.1:1525-5161 GCA_964459125.1 uncultured Methylomonas sp.
CACTTTCCTTATTCAACAATCGACGAGAATTCTAATGACTCATTTTGATTATGACCTGTTTGTAATTGGTGCTGGTTCCGGCGGCGTTCGTGCGGCTCGTATGGCAGCCGGGCTTGGCGTTCGGGTGGCTATTGCGGAAGACCGTTATCTAGGGGGGACTTGTGTAAATGTGGGCTGTGTGCCGAAAAAGCTATTTGTTTATGCTTCTCACTTTCGTGAAGATTTTAGCGCAGCAGCTGGTTTTGGCTGGTCAGGTATTAACCCTGAATTTAATTGGTCACATTTACTGGCGCAGAAAGATCATGAAATAGGGCGTTTACAGGGTGTTTATCAGCACTTGTTAACTAATTCCGGTGTGACTGTATTTGCACAGCAGGCTAGTTTAGTTGATGCGCATACGGTCCGTGTCGGTGATCAGCTGCTTAGTTGTGAACGCATTCTTGTTGCTACGGGTGGCTGGCCTTCCATACCCGATATTCCTGGTAAGGAATTTGTCGTTAGCTCGAATGAAATGTTTACCCTGGAGCAACTGCCCAGAAAAATCATTATTGTAGGAGGTGGTTATATTGCTGTGGAATTTGCTGGAATCATGCATGGTTTAGGTGTGCAGACAACACTTTGTTATCGAGGTGATAAGCTGTTGCGTGGCTTTGATGAAGATATTCGAGATTTTGTCGCGGCAGAAATGCACAAAAAAGGTATTAATATCTTGTTTAATACCCAGATCAATGGCATTGAGAAACATGCAAATGAATTGCTTGCACAGACGGATACAAATCAACCACTGGAGTCTGATTTGATCCTGTACGCAACGGGACGTGCGCCGAATATTGCAGGTTTAGGATTAGAAACACTGGGTGTAGAGTTGAGTTCCAAAGGCGCTGTAAAGGTTAATGAATTTTATCAAACCAATATTGCTTCTATTTATGCATTGGGTGATGTCACTCATCGACTTAATTTAACCCCGGTCGCTACAGCCGAAGCAATGGCACTGGTGAACCAGTTGTATAGCGATCATTATGTGCCCGTTGATTATGACAATATTCCTACGGCGGTTTTCTGTCAGCCAAATATCGGCACGGTTGGTCTGAGTGAGACTGAGGCAAAAAGTCGACATACGGATATCGATATTTATAAATCCGTTTTTACGCCGATGAAGCATACCCTTTCCGGCCTGGATGAAAAATCCATGATGAAAATGATTGTCAGGCGCAGTACTGATCAAGTTTTAGGAATACATATGGTAGGGCCTGATGCAGGTGAAATCATACAAGGTATGGCAGTTGCCATGCGTGCGGGGGCGACTAAAGCGGTTTTCGATTCGACTATAGGTATTCATCCCACTGCGGCTGAAGAATTTGTTACTATGCGTACACCGATAAATTGATCATTTCCCGAGAGCTAATAATTTACGGGTGGAATTGTTAACGGGGAGAGGTTGTAAGCTTCCTGAAACATGGCTCAATTTGCCTAATGTTGAAAACTGGGCTAGACTTTTATGAAAAAATATGTTCTACAACTTAGTATAAAAACAATGTTAGATTAAATCTTTCTTGAGGAGTCCATAATGCCTTACAGACGTTTTAGAAACCTATTTATTTGCTTAGTAATAAGCTTCTTTTTGGGCTCAAGTGTGTATGCGCATGATCATGCGTTAAAGCATATTTCGGGCTATGTTCTTAGTGGTGACACTCCTATTGTTAATGCTGATGTAAGTTTATACCTGGCGGGAGTCAGTATGAGCGTGCTCCTGAGTAAAGCGACGACAGATGAACATGGATATTACGATATCCGCTATAAATCGCATTTGAAATCACTACAGCTGTTACGTTATAAGGGCAAACATAAATCAGGTCGTGTGCTTTACCTGATAGCGAAAGGGCGAAAAAGAGGGGTAGCTCAAAATCCAGTTAAGCTGGCTGCGGTTCTGGATACTTCAAACATTCCACGGAAAGTTTATATTACCCCACTCAGTACTGTTGCTACAGCCTACGCTATGGCGCAGTATACTGATGGAAAAAGCATCAGCGGCAGAAATCCGGGATTGAAAAATGCGGCCGGTACTGCACAAAACCTGGCTGATTTGAGTAACGGCGAAGTTACAAAATTACTCAAATCAGAACCTAATGGCAGGTTTACTTTTACCCTGCAGATTTTTAATTCGCTGGCCAATATGCTGGATGCCTGTGTACAGGATGCGAAAAATTGTGCTGCTTTATTCAGCGCGGCAAAACCCCCACTGGGTCCAGAGCCACAAAACACCTTTGCAGCGATGACTATTATAGCTCAGAACCCTGGGTCACAAGTTGTAGAACGCTTTATTGTGTCATTGTTATCAACACAGTACCAGCCAGCGCTTCGTCCCGGTCTGAAGCCAGATGTTCCAAAAATAAATGATGTTAAACCGAATGCCTGGGTATTGGCAGTTCGTTATAAAGCTGATGGAAAATTAAGTGGCCCAGGGAACATTGCTTTTGATGCAAAGGGTAATGCCTGGATAAATAATAATTTTCAGTTCAGTGATAAACAAACGCCAGAACCTCCTCTCTGTGGCAGTACTAAAGTTTACAAATTAACTCCTACGGGTAGCAATGCACCGGGATCACCTTATGGTACTACTGATGGCAGTGGGGTAGACTCAGGTGGACTGTACGGCGCAGGTTTCGGCATCGCTGTGGGGCCGGAGAATAGCGCCTGGATATCTAGTTTCGGTTTTAAGACACCTAACTGCACTGAAGATCCTGAATTACTGGCTGTCAGTGTCTCCAGATTTAGTTCGGATGGCACAAGGCTTTCACTTCCAGATGGTGATCCGCAAAACAATGTGCCTGGCGGCTATGGTTATGATGGATCTGGTAATTTACTACAACCGCAAGGTATTATTTCAGATCTGGCTGGTAATATTTGGGTTGCAAACTGTTCCAGCCGGCCAATTCCTGGAACGAGCCGGATGCTTAGTAGTATCACTCGCTTTCCACAGGGTGATCCTGACAGGGTCGAGAATTACCCATTTCCAGCTGAAGAATTTGACAAACCATTTGATGTTGCAATAGATCACCAGAGGCATGTTTGGGTGACGGGTAACGGAACAAGCAATGTGCTTGAGCTGGATCATAATGGTATAAAAGTAGGCGACTATATCTCGGGTGACAATATTAAACGACCCATGGGAATTGCTGCAGATAGTGAGGGTAATCTCTGGTTTGCCGATGCCGGGCTACCTAACCCACCTTGTCCTGCCATTCTTTCTGAGGATGATGTTATTGGCTCTGATGGTTCGAAAAATAGCGCCGCTGCGGTAACATTGATTCGTCATCTTGGTGAGACACGTGAGGTAACTACTTTCGGAAAAACTGCTGATATGCCGCGAGATGGTTTGCGCTGGCCCTGGGGTATTGCTGTCGATGGGAATGACAATGTCTGGATTGCTAACTTTGCAGGTAAGCGAATTATGCAATTATGTGGTGTAAAAGAGCAAAACTGTCCGCCAGGTGTGCATACGGGTGAACCTTTTTCACTAGATACTGGTTATATCAGCGATGCCTTGAAACGCGTAACAGGCATTCAAATTGATACTTCAGGTAATGTCTGGGCAGTCAATAATTATGAAGAAATTGGCTTGCTTCCTCCCGGTCA
>CAYWLM010000152.1:0-5151 GCA_964459125.1 uncultured Methylomonas sp.
CCTATGCGCACAAATCGGCGAACTGGCTGTCCGCCTTGCAATACCCAAACCACATCCAGTTGCCCCACCTGATGCAGATAGGTCTGTGGAATCAATAAGACTTGCTCTTCTCCTTGCGGAATGCGCAGCCTGGCAAACATACCTGGAAACAAACCAATTTGCTGTTCGTCATGTGTTTTAATCAACAAGCTGCGTGCGCCGGGATCGGCTGCCGGAACAATCTCGGCAATCGTCACCGGTAAGGTTTTATCCAATGTGTCTATGCGGGCTTCCAGCACTTGCCCGGGTTTTAATCCGACAGCGACTGATTCACGCACATGTGCTTCGAAACGTAGCGAAGCCGGATCGTATATGGATAACAGTTTTTTCCCTGGTAAGGCGATATCCCCGGGTTCGGCGTAGCGATCTATCACTCGCGCAGCAAATGTGGCTTTTATCTGGCTGTAATCAAGCACATGTTGTGTTTCATTAAATGCCTGGCGGGCGGACAAAAGCTGTGACCTTAAGCTTTCATAGTCTGCTTTTGCTGCTTCAAGATCCACTAGTGTTGCACTTTCTTTAGCATAAAGATTTTGAGTTCTGGTGAAATGAGATTTAGCCTGTAGTAAACGGGCATTGATCACGTTGAGGTTTTCCGCAGCCTGATTACTGTGTGCTTTAAGACTTTGATCATAAAGCGAAATCAGTAATTGTCCTGATTTTATATTATCGCCAGATTTAACATAAATCGCCTTGATCCTTGCCTGAATCTGCGCAGCCACCTGGGTAGTTTGTCCTGATTGCACGGACGCTGTTACTTCTTCAAATAGCGGGATATTCTCAGAAACTAGCGTCAATGTTGGGCCTGAATACTGATTGTCGACTGGATTGATAAGCGGTTCAATTTTTTCTTCAAATGCGCCTGCCATCCACAGTATCATCAACAGCAAAACCAGTAGCGTAACAATCGATGTCATGAGAGTTTTAAATGTGTTGGACAAGATCATTACTCCGTGTCTGTGTAAATTAAATAGTAAACCGTCGGGATCACGAACAAGGTAAACAGTGTTGAACCTATAATGCCGAAAATAATGGCAATAGCCAAACCACTAAACACAGGGTCGAGGACAATGACTATATTGCCTAACAGGGTTGTGCCGGCAGTCAGCAAGACCGGTCGCATTCTGATTGTTCCTGCTTTAAGTAAAGCATCGCGCAAGGCCAGGCCTTCATTTCTGGCCTGGGTGATAAATTCCACCAGAATCAACGAGTTTCTGACCACAATACCCGCTAAGGCGATCATCCCGATCATGGCTGTAGCGGTAAACAACACCGGATCAGGGCTGCCATTGATAAGCCGCTCGCCAGACTGATTGAGTAGCCAGAACCCGGGCATAATACCAATTACAGTCAATGGAATCGCCGACATAATGATTAATGACAAGGTTGCCGAGGCGGTTTGCAGACGCAAAACGAAAAAAATACCTACCAGCGCGAAGGCAAAAGCTAAACCCATATCACGAAACACTTCTACGGTAATTTTCCATTCGCCTTCTCCTCCCCAATTGATGCTTACACCATCCGGCAGTTGCCAGGGAATACCACTGCCGGAATTGAAGAAAGTGCGTTGCTCCCAGTCTGTTGCTGTATTGGTTGAATTATTCAGATCAGCGCTAACATCGGCGATGACTTCAGCTGGTGTCCGACCTTCCAGTTCAGCCATCACATAGACCACCGGCTTTAGATCTTTGTGATAGATGGCTTGATCAGCATCGGATTCGACAAACTCACCCAGTTCGGCCAGTGATATCATAGCCGGCCCTGATAGCGTTTGTGCCTTTAGTGGTAACTCGCCAAACGCCTGCTGGCTACTGCGAGCGTATTCAGGCAGGCGCACTTGAATAGGGATAGGCTGCAATTCCCGCTCCAGATTAAAGTAACCGGCGACAAAACCTTGATTAGCCAGGCTTAAGGTTTGCGCTACTGTTTGCGTGGAAATCCCGGACAGCGCCGCTTTTTCCTTGTCGGTTCGAAAACGCCAGCGCGTTTGTGCCGATTCCAGGCTGGAGTCGATATCCACCACAAAAGGCTCTCGCGCCAGGCGCTGCATAACTATATCTGCTGCTTGTCTTTGTTGCGCATAACCCGTGAAGGTATCGCCATAAAGCTCAGCAACTAAAGTACTCATCACAGGAGGGCCGGGGGGCACTTCGACAACTTTGATTGAAATACCGTTAGTATTTAATGGCGCTAGTAAGGCCCTCAGTCGCATCAGAATCGGATGCGACTGATGCTCTCGCTGCGCTTTGGGCGCCAGTGTCAAACGAATGTCGGCCATATTTGGTGCGACACGATAGTCGTATTGCCGTACCAGGCCATTGAAGTCGATAGGCGATGGTACACCGATAAAAGCCGCTTGTGCAGCTATTTCCGGAAGCTTTGCCGCTAACTGAGCGGCCTGTCGGGTGACAGCAGCGGTTTGTTCCAGACTGCTATATTCCGGCATATCAATGATAATCTGCATCTCGTCTTTATTATCAAATGGCAGCAGTTTGAGCGGCACCAGCCGTAATATTGGCAGTATGGCTGTTATCAGAAACAGCACTAAAATTAATAGAATCAGACTCCATGCGGCTTTTCGGCTAGCGATACAGGGCGCTACCAGGCGTTCGTATAAACTGGGCTTTGCGTTGGCTGCAACTGTCTCTTGAGCAGGTTTGAGCGCCTTGCTAGCCAACCAGGGTGTGACGATAAATGCGACTACAGTGGATGACATAACTGCCACAGGTACATTAAAGGCCATGGGTGCCATATAAGGTCCCATCATGCCGGTAATAAAGGCCAGTGGGATAAACGCCAGAATGATGGTCAGTGTTGACATCAGCAGTGCTGGACGAATTTCCGCCATCGCGGCAACAATTCGTTCTTGGAGACTACCGCTACCCTGGCGCATAAAGCGTTCGATATTGTCGATACCAGTAATCGGATCGTCGACCAATAAACCCAAAGCCAGAATCAGCGCAAATAACGTGACGCGGTTAATGGTGTAGCCGAAAGCCATGTCCAGCATCAGGGTGGCACCATAGCAAATCGGAATCGCCAAACCCACAACCAAAGCCGGCCGCCACCCCAGAAAAATACCTATGAATAACACCACTGTTGAGATCGCAAAACCTAAACTGCTGACCAGATTATTAACCTTGTCGTCCGCTGTTTTACCGTAATCGCGCAGGATTTCTATATGCACTTCGGGTGGCAACAATTGTTGAGATAGTTTTTGCAATTTTTGATGTACATTTTCTGCCACCGTTACTGCATTGGCACCGCGTTTTTTGGCGATTGCCAAGGTCACCAGTGGATAATCACCAGAAAATTCATCAGCCAAGGGGTGGGCGGCAGCAAAACTGAGCCAGTTGTAATGGTCTGTTTCGGCCGGGCCGTCTTTGATTTTGGCGATATCGGTTAAATAGACTGGAATACCATCGACCCGATTGACAACCAGTTTGCGCAATTGCTCGACACTGGCAATAAAATCACCGGCTTCAAGTTGAATGGCCGTATTGTTTACTGCGACAATGCCGGCGTTAAGTAACTGATTGGCCGCTTGAATCGCCAAGACCACATCAAGCGCGGTTGTCTGCCGCGCCATCATGCTTTGCGGGTTTAGCAAAACTTGTAGTGTTCGCGGCCGACCACCGATGACGTTGATCTGATTAGTATTGGTAATCTGCTGCAATTCAACTGCGAGCTCATCGGCAAACCGTCGCAGTTCGTAATCTCCGTAGAGATCAGGGTTATTACTCCATAAACCTGCGACCACAATCGGAACGTCATCGACTTCCACCGGTTTGACTAGCCAGTTGGCCACTACCGCAGGAATCTTATCCTGATTAGAATACAATTTGCTGTAAACGTTTAATAGAGAATCTTCGCGGTCTTCTCCGACAAAAAAACGTAAAGTAACAATCGTTCGTCCGTTAATGGTTCGAGAATAGACATTTTCGATACCGGCAATCTGGGTTAGTAGTTTTTCAAGAGGCTGAGTGACTTGCTTTTCAACCTGTCGAGCCGATAATCCAGGTGCTGAAACCAAAATATTCGCCATTGGCACGACGATTTGCGGTTCTTCTTCCCGAGGAGTAAAAATCAAAGCCAGCACACCCAGCATTATGGATAGAATAAACACAAACAGTGGCAATCCGCCTTGCAGAGAATAGCTAACTAAGCGGTCTAACAGATGCGGTTTGCGAAAGTCGGATGAATGGGTCAATGTTATGATAAATTATTGATTTCTAATATTCTATTTTTACACAGACCCCTAGGTTTTTCAATTTAATAATCAATGCCAGCGCCTGTCCAGCAGAGGTTAATTCTGAGTAACCCTGCAATGAAATCTTATCGCCGGGCAAACTGCATTACTGGTACGCACCTTGTTATTTGAACGGTGTCTTTAGTAATGATATTAGTACCCTTTAATGCTGAGGTAGATCTATTTTGTCAAGGTTGGGAGTTACTCAGTTCTGAAGAGAACAATACTTATTGCGATTATGACCCGAAAAACTTATGTAATTCTGTTGTGCTCCAAAAAGGTCAGGCAATTACAGCGACTGGTTCACATATGATCTGCCCTATAGTCAAGGTAACGGTGATATTATGGTGACTCTGGGTACGGCGGGGCGGTTGCAATATTTTGCTGGATATGTGGGTAGCCGTAATACTGATCAGGCAATTTAACAACAGGATAGTAAATTCAATTCTGGCATAAGTTCAAATAATAGCAGACTTGATAGTTGCTCTGAGCTTTAAATTTGACTACTAACATCATAGATTAGTAGATTGTCTGGTTTTTTGTCGGTTTAGACTTATTGCGTATAGCAGAAGGCTTCGTAGTGGGCTGATGACTGCCTTTTAAAATTAAGAGCCAATGTAATGTGTCAGGTCAATGTTGAGTTCATACACAAAAGTATTGATTGTTTTAGCCTGGCTTACTCTTCCCACGCTCTGCCATCTTTGGCAAGCATTGCAATTGATGCTACTGGTCCCCAACTACCAGCTGGATAGCTTTTAGATTCTTCATTGGTGGCTTCCCATGCATTCTGGATAGAGTCGATCCAGGCCCAGGCTTGTTCAATTTCTTCGCGACTGATAAATAAAGTTGGGTTGCCACGCATT
>CAYWLM010000153.1:0-5046 GCA_964459125.1 uncultured Methylomonas sp.
CGTAATGTTTTTAACAAAGCAGTTTATTCCAGTTTACTGGGCCAGCTCATTTTTACCGGTGTTGACGCTATTGTAATGATTTCGTTTCTTGCCGTTCTGGCTGGCATTGGCGTCGCGTCCCAGCTAATCTATATCATGCACGCAATCACTGGAGCCAGTGATCTAACAGCCATTCTTGCCCGCTTAGTAGTAAGTGAGCTGGGCCCTGTGATAACGGGTGTTATTCTGGTCGGACGTTCATGCTCTGCGATCGCTGTGGACCTGGGTAATACAAAAGTACGTGGTGAAATTGAGCCATTAGAGTATCTGGGAATCGATGTAGATGATTATTTTGTCGTACCTCGAATAGTTTGCATGATAATCAGTCAGGTCACACTGGCGCTTTACTTTTCTATCATCATGACCTTATGCGGCGTATTTTTTAGTGCTTATATCTATAATTTCTCGGCACAGGAATCGTTGACGCAATTGCTAAACACCGTGGACGTCAATGTGGTTACGGTGTTTATGGTAAAAAACCTGTTTTTTGGACTGATTATTGGCGCTATGGCCTGCTTTCATGGATTGTTAGTGGAGACTTCACCTACTCAGGTGCCGCAGCAAATGCAAAAGGCGGTGGTCAGAGGTCTGGTATTTTTATTTTTGGCAGATGGCTATTTTTTTCTCTTCACACTATGAATACTGTTACTGGCAAAGCCTGCATACAGGCATATGCTGCTACACCTGCAGCGGAAGAAAGTGCTTTGCAGCATCCACCTCTAGACTGCAGAATATTACCTGCAACGCTTACTTGCCTGGTGGGACCTCACCGTCTCCAATTAAGAGCCTATTTGCAAATGCTAGCCGGTATTAGTAAAGCAGAACACGGAAAGGTGGAGATTTTCGGACAGCTAAGCTCCGAACTTGATAAATCGAGTATGCGCAAGCTTCGTTCCCGGATAGGTTACCTTTCTGGCACTGCCCCGCTGCTATCAGTACAACACGGATTGATGAATGTGATGTTACCGTTACTCTATCATCGCAATCTATCATTCCGCGAAACAGCTGATAAAGCAAGGGCTCTCATCAGCGACTTAAACTGTGATTTTGAACCAACTACTTTTCCCGCACTATTAAATAGTTTTCAGCGATCCCAACTGGCTTTAGCGCGCGCCCTGATTATGGAACCAACTTTACTATTTCTGGAAGTGCCGTTTCATGATCTGGGTGCGCAACAACGTGAGGAAATGGGAAAATTACTAGGTAACCATATACAGCATCGAGCCGTCTGTATGATTGGGGGACTTCAACATACTCACTTTCTGGAACAATATGCACAGCAGATTATTTTTATTTCCGAGCATAAAATAATTAACTTCAGTGGCTGGAAAGCGTTTATGCAAAGCCAAGATCGCGAAGTCAAGGCATTGTTGAGTATATAACAGAGTACGAATCAAGGTAATTATATGAATACAAATGCTGAAAAGAATACTGGACATTATATCCATAAGATCACTTACAATTATCGTGAGCGGGTAGTCGGACTATTTATTTTTTCTGCTTTTGTATTGATTTCAGCACTGTTTATTATCGGTGGCAGGAACCAGCACCTGTTCGAAAAACGCGCAACCTATTATATGGATGTGGCTAGTAGCGAGGGAATTAATCAGGGGAATGTGGTTACAGCATTAGGCAGTGAAGTGGGTGTAGTTTCAGCTCTGAATCTCACTCGGGATAATAAAATCAGAGTCACTATTGAAGTGTATGAAAGCAACAGGAATTATATCAGAACGGGAGCAAAGGCAACCGTCAATAGATTAGCAAATCTCAGCGCAGCACTGATTGAAATAAAGTCAGGACCGATCAATGCTCCAGTGCTGGCAGGTGGCTCTGTGATCCCCGTTGAAGAAACACCTTCATTAAATGATTTATTATTGGGTATTGCGAATATTATTCAGGCAGCAGAGAAGCATGACTTATTAGCCAAATTTGAAACGATGCTGCCGAAGTTAGAAGTTACCATAGAAAATGCACATAAAATTATCACCCAGGTCGCCACTGGACATGGTGTACTCGGAGCAGCCGTTTTCGATACCAAAGTCGAAAAAGAGCTAAAGACAGTAGTCACCTCTGGAGCTGAGATTTTGCTGGAAGCGGAAGGCGCTGTTACTATCGCCAAGCAAAGACTTATACAAATCGAACCAGTGCTAAATAACGCTAAATATATCACTGAAGATATGCGCAGAACTGCAGAACATCTGCCAGCGATGATCATGGAACTTAATGCAATTATCGCTCAGGCGAAAACTGCTTTAACTTTAATAAATGCGGAACTAGAAACTATCCCGGGCACTGTTATGGATACCCGTAGAACAATATCCAAGACAGATGATTTAATTGATAGCGTTCAAAGTACCTGGCCTTTATCCAATGATATTAAACAAAATGTCCCCAATCAATTAATCCCGGTACACCCTGCTCATGATTAAGACATCTTTCAAATTATATCTACTATTGTCAATTTTGATACTTTCTGCTTGTACAGGAAATATTGAACCCCGACCTACAGAGATACTGAATGCAGAAAATTACACAACTGATGGCATCAGAGCATTTGCAGCAGCTGACTGGCAAAGAGCTGAATTTTTATTTACTAAAGCTTTATTAATTTACCAGGGAATAGATGACCAGCGTGGAGTAGTATTAAGTCACATTAATTTAGCCGAAGTAGCCTTGACTATAGATGATTACTCAACGGTTGAAGAGCATTTGCTTGCTGCTAGTGCTATTACCAATAAAACATTGCAAGCCGATATGCAGGCACGTATTTCTCTACTGTATGCACAAAATGCATTGATGCAAAATAGGCCAGCTATAGCTAAACAATACTTACAGCCTTTATTACCTGAGTTTGATAATGAAATTCCTGTCGGTAAATCTAGCCAGATTCAGCTCATTGCCATTGGCGATCGAACTAAGCTTGCTTTTATCGAAAACAGTGATACATCGCTTTGGACACGTCAATATGCTAATGCTCTAACGCAATCTAATAACAAAGATTCAGACCTGCAGGCTCGTTTGCTACGTTATCAGGCTGCTTTACAGCAACAGCAAGGAGATCTAGTTATAGCAGAGTCCACTTTACAGCAGGCGCTCATTAAGTATAAGATCAATCTTTCTCGCCCAGGTATAGCAATAACGTTAAGTGAACTGGGAGAGTTATATATGGCGCAAGGTCAATATCAGGAAGCCCAAGAATATGTTAACAGGGCCATAGCTGTTTTTCAGTATCTCAACAATGCTAAACAAATGTCTCGGCTCAATGAAATCCTGGTGGATATTGAACTTCACTTAGTGAAATCACATTCTGACTCAAGGCAAACAATAATTCACAAATAGAGATCATGCTTTTAGCATTAAGGAAAGGTACCGTATAACTGCCGATATTCTACACCTAGCTGGTTGGACGATTTAAATGATCTAGCTTATCTTGCTTGAGCAAATCCTCAAGATAGCTACAATTTTCTTTAATACCATTCATATACAGATTTTCCCCGCCAAAATAATCCGCAGCATAGCGATACACTGAACCAAATAAACTATCGAGACGATTTTTTATGGTCGCATGAATAAACCCGGGCGTCCCATGTAACAATGCCACTGGAGATTCGAAAGGCTGATCAGAATCACAGTTGGGAGCGGCAACCTTGCCTATTTTAAACTCCAGGTAAAGATAATCCCTGCAACGCTCAAGATAAGCTCTATCCGACATCTGCGCAATCAAATCTGCAGTGCCCAGTAAACAGCCTAATGTGTGATCAACTGGATCTTTCATAGTGACCTGTTTTTCATAACCCGTAAAATGTAATAGCTTGTCCATTTTTATTACCCAGGATTGTTTACCCAAAGTTGGCAAATATGTCGCTAGAAAACGAGTACCACGAGCGATATGTGTTTTAGTGTATTCGGCTCCATGCTTATGTTTAGAATCGTTCTGGTGTCTGATATAGCCTATATCGTGGAATAAAGCCCCGGCAATACCTTGCTGAAAACGCTCCAGACCTAATGCCTTTTCTGTCCTGCCATGCACTTTCTCATAGCCAGCATAGAGACGCGCCGCAGCCAGCGTGACATCCAGAATATGACGTAGGTCATGATAATCTGTATCACAAGCATAATAGCCAGGTAATCTACCGTGATATATCCGGTCTATATCCTCAAACATTGTCTCGATAACTGCAAACTCGCTTTCCTTGTCGGGAAAACAGCTGCGGAAAATTTCCCGCACCGCAGCACAAACTGATGCTGGCTCGGTAATACAGATCGACAACGAAATATCAAGCTTATCCCAGGAAAGATGTTTAACTGATTCATTTACTTGTATATATTCAGACATAAGCTGCCACTGAATGTTTTAAAAAAACTGTCTATAAACCTGAAAATATAAACCCCACTCATGTAACTACTCGTTCAGCTTAACATTTTTTCACTTATGACGATAGCCGCGCTAAATACCCTACTAAATCCGGAAAAAATTAACTGGGCACAGAACTCTATTTACTAGTTAAAAGATACGAGTGAGTGAGTTGCATTCTTTTAATGATAAGAATAGACTTAAAACGTTTAATATAAACTCAATAGCTGCATGCACGTTATGTTGATTGAAAAGTGTAACGGCTGCTGTTCTAAAATGCCCTTCTAGAGACTACTAAACGCTAGAAAATTGTTAGTCCGGAGGAAAAAAGTAAATAATGACAACTCTATACGATAAATATGGTGGCTTTGCTACAGTCAGAAAACTGATTCAAACTTTTTACACGAAGGTTACGGAGTCAGAAGAGTTGGCTCCTTATTTTGCAGGTATTAATATACAGAGATTGATGGACCATCAAACACAATTCTTTTCTGAAATTCTGGGAGGTCCTGTTAGATATACAGGCAAAGAATTGAAAAGTATTCATGCGGCAATGGCTATTACCCCAACAGCCTTTGCAGAGGTAGCAGATTTACTTGAAGAGGCACTGGAAGATATGAACATTGGAGACGATGATATAGAAACCATAATGG
>CAYWLM010000154.1:0-5015 GCA_964459125.1 uncultured Methylomonas sp.
ACAATCAGTGGTATTGTTAAGAATCATAAATCAAAGACCTGACCCCGCGTGTGACCTTGACCCCGCGTGTGACCCCGCGTGCATGCCTAAGGCCGCGCCGATACGCGCGAAGGAATAGACCATCAACCCCACAATCAAGGCACGGTCGCGGAGCCCCGCTGGTGCGCCGGTGTCGATGCTAGCAAGCAGTTGACGGGCTTCTTCAGCGTCCAGAACCGGCGTTTTGCCGGTCTTCACCATATGCGACGCCGCGCATCGATGCCGCTGGATTGACCGGCACGATTTGACCCGTCACCAGCCAGTCGAACAAATGACGGAGGGCGGCTAGGTGTTGCTTGACGGTCGGTGCTGACCGTTGGCGGGTTTTGCCTTCAATCCACGCGGCAACGTGCAACGGCTCCACGTCGATGATCGACGACACGCCAGCCGCAACCACGCACCAATCGAGAAATTCGGTCACGGCTCTGACATAAGCACGACGTGTGTGCGGGTTGCGGATATTTGAAGCGAAAAACTCCAGAAAGCGGGTTTGCGCTCGATCACCGGCTGAGGCGATTAGGGTGGGACAAGCAGAGAGTGATGGTCGAATGATGAGTTGGTTCATGGGTGGTTTTTAACGGGCTTTCTATATGTGATAAATCAGCTAGCCAATAATGCAAAACGCAATGCAATTTGGCTACTTATTTTTTGGCTATCTAAATTGGCTATATATCAGGGTACGGCAATATCTACTTTTATCAATCGCAAGTGGGACGTTTTAATAGATAAACTTAGCAAGCGCATCATGATAAACGCTAACTCGGTTATTCGTTCCACTGCGCCTCAAACCCCATACCACGCCATGGGAAAAGTACGGCAACGTTAATTAACCCCTTAATGCAACAACACTACGAAGACACGAAGGCTAAGAAGTTTTTAGTTTGGCTTTCCTTCGCGTCCTTCGTGGTTAATCTATTTTTTTAAGCGCAAAAATCCTCAATCTGCGCCAAAATTCCCTGAGTATCCAGTCCACAAATAGCCAGTAGTTGCTCGCGCGTACCTTGCTCAATAAAGCTGTCGGGCAGACCGATATTTAACACGGGCATAAGAATGCGCTGTGCTTGCAGGAAGTTATTTACGGCACTGCCTGCTCCACCGGAAATAACATTTTCTTCTATGGTGATAAACAGCTCATGCGTTTTTGCCAATTCCAGAAGCAGTTGTTCATCGAGCGGTTTGACAAAGCGCATATTGACGACAGTTGCGCCTAATTGCCTGCCTGCTTCAAGGGCTGGTGTCACCATGCTGCCCCAGGCTAAAATAGCCAGGCGGCGTCCTTCATGACGAATCTCGGCTTTGCCCAGCGGCAATGCGATCATGGCTTTCTGGACAGCAACGCCAGGGCCTTTGCCACGGGGATAACGCACGGAAGCTGGGCCTTCATTTAGGAAGCCGGTAAACAGCATTTGTCGGCATTCATTTTCATCGGCAGGCGCCATAATCAGCATATTGGGAATACAGCCCAGGTAACTGTAATCGAAACTGCCGGCATGGGTAGGACCGTCAGGGCCCACTAGACCTGCCCGATCTAGCGCAAACAGGACATCCAGATTTTGAATGGCCACATCATGAATTAACTGGTCGTAAGCGCGTTGCAAAAATGTTGAATAAATAGCAACAACCGGTTTAGCGCCTTGACAGGCCTGACCCGCTGCTAGCGTTACTGCGTGTTGTTCGGCAATGGCGACATCAAAATAGCGTTTGGGATACAACTCTGAAAACTTTACCAGACCGGAACCTTCACGCATGGCCGGGGTAATACCCAAAAGACGTTCATCCTGTTCGGCCATATCACAGAGCCAGCTGCCAAATACTTCGGTGTAGGTCGGATTGAGGGAGGGCGCAGACTTGGGTAAAGAATCTTTAGTGGGGTCAAACGCAGGTACGCCATGATAAGCCAGCGGGTCTTTCTCTGCCGGGGCGTAACCTTTGCCTTTTTTGGTGACAATATGCAAAAAGCGCGGACCGGAGATTGCTTTAAGATTTTCGAGCGTAGACATCAGCATATTGATGTCATGGCCGTCAATCGGGCCAATATAATTAAAACCGAGTTCTTCAAACAGCGTACCCGGTACAATCATACCTTTCATGTGTTCTTCAGTTCTACGCGCCAGTTCCCAAACGCTGGGCATTTTACTCAAGGCTTTCTTGCTTTCTTCGCGCATCGACGAATAGAATTTACTGGATAATATCTTGGTCAGATAATTACTTATCGCCCCGACCGGCGGCGAAATCGACATGTCGTTATCGTTTAAAATAACCAACAGATTAGCGTCAATAGCGCCCGCATGATTCATGGCTTCATAAGCCATACCACCGGTAATGCTGCCATCGCCGATAATCGCAACCATCTGCTTATTTTCGCCTTTAAGTTCTGAGGCAATCGCCATGCCTAATGCGGCACTGATCGAGGTGCTGGAATGGCCAACGCCAAAGGCATCGTATTCGCTTTCTGCCCGACTGGGAAACGCCGATACGCCATTGAGGGTGCGAATAGTGGTCATCCGGTCTTTACGGCCGGTCAGAATCTTGTGCGGATAAGCCTGATGCCCCACATCCCAGACCAACTGGTCAGACGGCGTGTCGAAGACATAATGTAAAGCCACGGTTAACTCGACCGTACCCAAACCCGCTGAAAAGTGCCCGCCGGAAATACTCACGGTGTGGGTTAAATATTCACGCAGTTCTTTTGCCAGCGGTTTAAGCTGGTCTTTGTTCAGCTTTCTGACATCAGCGGGGCTATTTATGGCGTCAAGTAATGGGTAGTTAGTTAATGTATTCATATTAATATAGAGGTTCACGATAGAACATCAGGATAATCTCAATCTGAAACAAGGTAGCAACAGAAATAAAGCCGGCAATATGGTAGATGTCGGCCTAAGTGGGGTTAGTAAATGTTTAACGGCAATCATAGTATGCTTGTTGGTATTTTGCAAAGAAATGTTGTTTTATTGTAAATATCATTATTTAACTGGGTGTTACAGTCGTTTATTGAAAATAAAAACAACGATTTATCGACTTTTGTTGTATTTATACAAATTTCCAAAAAATTACGCACTATATTCCTGCAATAGTTATAAATTAGCGTGAAAACTAGAATCGTTAGTTAAAAGATAGTATTCTAGTAAAAAATAGATAAGCGACTGTATTATATAGCAGGCATGTTTAATTGCGTGAACTACTTGACATAAAACCCAGGAAGATACACTATGAACTAAGTCGCGTCTGTTTGTTGTTGTTTTTTTACTACGCGCTTATTATTCCATATTATGGATATGGTTTTCAGGATGGTCAACTTAATTGACCATCAACAGTTATAGGAGTTTGAAGTCCAACGGTACGAAAAGTAACGATAGTCTATAAGTTCAGTGGATTCCTTGCGGATTTCGGTTCAAATTACTATTTATGATCCTATGATTATTTTACTGGGGTTATTGCTCTGTTTTTGCCGTATAAAACAATGAAATAACGTTGATTTATATAGTAAATAAAACCTTCCTTTTCCTTACTTAAGCGAATTGGTTCAGATACTAGCACAACTTTTCGCACCGTTGGACTTCACACTCCTTATAACATATTTGGAGGGTTTGCTCGTGGGTGTTCCTTTACGTCAGCAGTTGGCTGTAGGCAGTTATTTAATTAAGCAAAAGTTGAAAAGGGTTAAGAAGTATCCTTTGGTGTTGATGCTTGAGCCGTTGTTTCGTTGTAATTTAGCCTGTGCAGGCTGTGGTAAAATTGATTATCCTGATGAGATTCTCGACAAGCGCCTTTCGTTTGAAGAGTGCATGCAGGCAGTAGACGAGTGCGGTGCGCCGATGGTGTCGATTCCGGGAGGGGAGCCGCTTATCCATAAAGAAATGCCACAAATCGTTGCAGGTATTGTTGCGCGAAAAAAATTCGTTTATCTATGTACCAATGCTCTGTTGTTAAAAAAGAGAATGGACGACTATACGCCATCCCCTTATTTGACATTTTCAGTCCATTTGGATGGCATGAAAGAAACGCATGATACTTCTGTTTGTCAGGACGGTGTTTTTGAACGGGCTGTTGAAGCAATAAAGCTGTGCCTAGAAAAGGGCTTTAGAGTCACCGTAAACTGCACCTTATTTCAAGGCGCAAGTTCTCAAGAAGTTGCTGACTTTTTGGATTATGTGATGGAACTAGGTGTTGAAGGTGTGACCATCTCTCCTGGCTTCAGCTATGAGCATGCGCCACAGCAGGATGTATTTATTAAAGGTAGTGATGTTAAGAATTTATTCCGGGGTATTTTTAAGATTGGTAAAAGCCGCAACTGGAAATTGAATCATTCATCGTTATATCTTGATTTTCTGGCAGGCAACCAAAAGTACGATTGTACGCCATGGGGTAATCCGACTCGTAACGTGTTCGGTTGGCAAAAACCTTGTTACTTACTGGCTGATGAAGGCTATGCTTCCAGCTTTAAGGAGCTTCTGAATGACACTCCATGGGACAAATACGGCACTGTTAACAACCCTAAATGTGCAACCTGCATGGCGCATTGCGGTTATGAAGCGACTGCTGTTGAAGATATGTTAAAACATCCGTTGAAGGCATTGTGGACATCAATTAGAGGCCCTAAAACCGAGGGCGCAATGGTGACTCAGACCGCTCCCAAGTATGTAGAAGAAGTCAATAAACCAACCCTTTCAGGAATTCCTATCATTGTAGAATAGCTGACGGATCGGAAAACGGATAGGAAATGAAACCGCCCCAATCAAAGTAGGCTATTTTTGCCCATTCCCTCGAAAAGGTAAAAGTTTATTCTTCGACTAATCGCGAATTCAACTCATAAATGCAACACCCAGTAAATTATCGAAATTAAGTGAAGCCATTTCACAAAATACGTCCTTGGGTGTGTTAAACAGCGTGGAAAAATGTCTAGGGGACAGAGAAAGATGAGCAGCGGGGAGTCGCTATTTTTGCGAAAGCTTGTTCGTGGGCTTCCTGCCCTAACA
>CAYWLM010000155.1:0-5006 GCA_964459125.1 uncultured Methylomonas sp.
CAAATGCAGCGATATGTCAAATGCGCTCATGGGTTTTTGGTACAGAAGTCAGTAACTGGAGTGACTGGGCCAGCATGGCGGTTATTTCTGATGGCAGTTATGGTGTAGAAAAAGGCTTATTTTTTTCTTTCCCAGTCGAAGTTTCAATCTCTGGCGAAGTCTCAATTGTGCAAGATCTGGAATTAGATGCCTTTAGCAAAGCATGTATCAAAGAGTCTGCACTGGAATTAAAAGAAGAGCGTAAAGCCATTAAGCATTTATTGTAAGTCCTGTATTGGCTTAATATTCATCTGACAGTCGCGACATTTCGACAAACCACCTCATCTGCGGGTGGTTTGTTGATTTAAGCCCAAAGCTACCCGGAAGCCTGCTGAAAGGTTTGAACAGCCAGGTTATTAGCTATCAGTATCGCTACATAGACCTTTCCATAACGATTAAATAAATCGGGATGATAATTGCGATAGCTAAAAGACAGAAACTGACAGCCCCCGTACCCAACAAAGTCATCAAGAATAACCAGCGCACATTTCGACAGATCTCCCTGCTTGTTTGCAAGAGCCTCAAGATTGGAGTACTCCACGCTGTACATACGGTTTATTTTTCGATAGAAATAGGAGACTAATTCTCCACCTTTTGAGCAGAATGAACGACTAAAATCAATTTGAACATAGCAGTGTTCGACATCCGTATCTGGAACAAAGCCATCTTTAACTAACTGTTCCATCAGCCGGTAATGTAAGCTCCTTAAACCCTGATCTACCGGCTGAAACCCCCAATAATCAACTGAGCTGGCTAGCAGCAGGACTGCGGGGGCTATCTGCGAAATCAAACTGCCCTAACCACAGAGTTTTTTTCCTAGGGCTGACGCTTGCTCATTAAAACGTTGATAAAGTATGTCGATATCTGTGCCATTCATACAACTAGCGCTGATTAATTTCGATATAGTCCCTTGCTGTAGCGCCGATATAAATCTGTCGAGGGCGGGCAATTCTAGTCGCTTCACTGCCACGCATTTCTTTCCACTGCGCTAACCAGCCCGGCATTCTGCCCATGGCAAACATCGTGGTGAACATATTGACTGGAATGCCTAATGCCTGATAAATAATACCGGAATAAAAATCGACATTAGGATATAGATGCCGCTCGATAAAATACGGATCCTGCAATGCCTGCTCTTCCAGACCTCTGGCGATATCAAGCAGAGGGTCATGAATGCCTAATTTTTCCAGCACCGAATCACAAGCACTTTTTATAATTTTTGCTCGGGGATCGAAGTTTTTATATACGCGGTGACCAAATCCCATCAAGCGGAAAGGATCGTTTTTATCTTTAGCTTTATGCAGATACTTTTGGTAATCTCCGCCATTATTTTGAATTTCATTTAACATTTCTAGCACCGCCTGATTGGCACCGCCATGTAATTGTCCCCATAAGGCATCTATGCCTCCGGAAACCGTAGCAAAAATATTAGCCTTCGATGAACCAATCACTCTGACTGTAGAAGTCGAACAATTTTGCTCATGATCAGCATGCAGAATAAGCAATGTATCCAGGGCGTCAGCAACTTCCGGAGCAATTGTCTTATCCTCTCCACCCTGTAGCATATTTAAAAAATCAGCCGCATAAGTTAAAGAGGGATCGGATGCAACGGCGGGCTGAGACTGAGTGCGACGGTAAAAATAAGCAATAATAATTTTTACCTGCCCCATCAACTGTGCGACCGCCCGATCTATATCAGCCTGAGACAGCGAAGTCGGGTTGATAAATTCCGGATAAAAAGCCGAGAGAGCTGATACGGCTGCGGAGACTACGCCCATAGGATGTGCCTCAAGCGGGAATTGGTCGATAATATTTAAAATACCCTGCGGTAAACTTGAATAAGAAGCCACCTTCTGCTTAAAGCTACTTAATTCAGACGGACTAGGTAACTCACCATAATAGAGTAAATAAGCCACCTCCTGAAACACTGATTTCTCGGCCAGTTGTTCTATCGGATAGCCCCGGTAACGCAAAATCCCCTTTTCCCCATCAAGAAAAGTAATAGCCGATTCACATGAGCCAGTATTGCCAAAACCATTGTCCAGAGTAATACACCCCGATTCAGCTCTCAATCGGAAAATATCCAGAGCCATTTCATGTTCCGACCCGATGATTAAAGGGAGTGAGTAGCGTTTACCTTGTATTTCTAGAGTTGCACTGTCAGACATGATTCCACCTATCGATAAAGAAGACCAATAAAAAACATCGTACATAAAAAACACCCGCATTAGATCTAATCAAGGATGTAATGTGTTGGGGGTAATTTTGCTTAATTAAGTATACTGCAGCGAACTATTTTTATGTATTTTTTCTATAGGTTTTAGGACCGGCATTACTTTTTCTCGTTTTTTCATATACCCAGGAAAAAGTGGAACGAATACTTGCCAATCAATGCGTACATTCAATCATAAATCCTCAGAATCAAGCTGGCCGAAAACCGAAATGTAAACCTAGTAGGTTGATAGTGCTATGTAGGCTTATTTAGTGTATATGTCAGATTCTAACTCATGACCTGCGCTCTTGTGTATTCGCAATTCGAGACTAAACCCCTCCTTTTTTCTTGGCTATGTCACCTTTAAGTGTGGAAAATGTTTCTGATACCGTTTGAAAGCTTCATTTTTCTCGCTTTGGGCTGCTTTTCATCACACTCATAAGTTATTGAAAAAATATATCTTTTTAAAATTCCACACTTAACGGTGACATAGCCTTTTTCTTTGACTTTAATATAGGTCTCATCCATACGCCTGGATTTACTTGTTTCTCATTTCTGGGACTGAGTTATAAAGCAATGGCCGGTGAATAACAAATAACTCAGAGGTTAAGAGTTGCATAGTCATCCGTTACACCTCTTTCTTCCAGTTCTCGATAGAAATCTCCATATCGCGCCTAGAAAAATACAGCACTGAGAATAACGTCTTTTGGATAATGCACACCTTTAAAACTGATCAAGGCTATTTTAATTGCTAAAAGTCGGAAGTGACTCTGGTTTTGCTAAACTTTGCGACAAAACCTAGATTATTAGGGCGTATAAAGTTAACGCCCAAAGATTCACATGCAAAACAAATAATGGCAATGTATCGCATTATTTGTTATTTTTGTCACAATATTCAATTTAATAAAAAACCAGATAAGACGATGAATGTATCATTAACAAAACCATTGAAAACTTTTGTACAGTCTAACTTGGACAGTGGCATGTACGCATCAGCTAGTGAAGTAATCCATGCTAAATTGATAGCTCTGCCAGATCAAGTGGCTTAAAATCATGGCGAGTCGTGAATTTTTATACGATCTTGAACACCGAAACTTAAGTAATAATATATGAAACAACAAAAATGTAGTATTTGTTCAAAGGTAAAGGGTAAGCGAGGCTGCTTAATAAAAGACAGAACTCTTATCTGTTCGCGTTGTTGTGCAGAGACTCGTAATTCGGAATGTGAAGGCTGTTCTTATTATAAAGATTCTCAAAAGTTTGAAATTGAAAAAGCCCAAAAAGCGCCAATACATTTTATTGCACGAATAGCACCCGATATTGATGATGAAATTGACCGTGCTTTAATGATGGTTGAAACAGGTAATGTTGTAGCGGGTGAAGCAATTATACGATCTTTAATGAAAGACAATGCCGATTTATACAGCATTCATTTTGCCATGGGAACTATTCATGGTGTTAAGGAGCAGTACGATGAGGCCATTACCTGCTTTGATAAATCAATAGAAATATATCCTTATTTCATTGATTGTTGGTTTAATAGAGCGCTAAGCGCACAGAAAAATATGGATATCATAGAGATGATTGCTTCGTTGCGTAAAGTGATTGAATTTGGAGAAATACAGGATCAAGTTGTCCGTCTTGCGAAAGAGCTTTTAGCTGATTTTGAGGAATCAACCTATAAAACGACCGGGATCGACTTGAATGATTACATTATAAGTCTAAAACAATTTAATGCTGCTTTCGCCTTGATGCGCAAGGGGCTATGGAGAGAAGCAATTGAGGGATACCAAAAGGCTATCGAGATCAATTCAATGACGCCACAAGCATTTGGTAATATGGGGCTTTGTTATGCATATTTAAATGAAAATGAAAATGCAATACAAGCTTTTGATAAGGCCATAGCGATAGACCCTACGTATGAACCAGCAATTATTAATAAAGAAATCTTTAAGGCAGCCATAGCTAAAGGTCTGAAAATGTCTGATTCTCAAAAAGAAACAAACATTATTGAATATATGAAGGACTATTCTGTAGAAAATAATAAGCTCTTAATACACGATTATTTAGGAGATGATAGAAACAAGTAGCCTGTAAGACGCCCCAATGTCAACATACCTGTCGCCTGTAAAAACCATCTCGCTAAATCATTTCAACTTGCGCTTACGGCCTGCTGGCCAGTACTCATCGTGCTTAACATTTGGAGTTACTTCCGCCGGCAGGATGCTTAGTGCGTGTTTAATAGTACCGACAGGGTGAAAATATAAAGAATTCAGGGCATTCTTCATTTTGAGCTAAAAGTAGTTTACCCTTTTTAGGGTGAGGTATCGTCATCCTATGCTTCTAGCAGGAATCTAGCGTATACAAAGAGATTCCCGATAAAGCTTGTGCCCAGCTTGACTGGGTAACACTATCAAGGTAGAACAGCCAGTTACCCAACTATCCCCTCACAGATCCAATGTCATTCACTTAAATACAGAAATAATAAAAAATAATTAAGTGATTAAAATTCATAAGCTTAAGCAACACTTCCCCCTGCTATTTTTTGCCTTGACTATATCCATCTAATCTGCCAATATAAGCATGGATAATTTCAATTTTGCAAGCAGGCATCATAATGACAACAGCTATTACCCAACCCCTTACGCTTTCTGCTCGTTATTTTTCTAAAAAAGAACTCGTCTACGTTCAGCAAACCGTCAAAACTTTCTCCAACTTAAGCCTGACCGAACTTGCCGAAACGATATGCGAACAT
>CAYWLM010000156.1:0-4933 GCA_964459125.1 uncultured Methylomonas sp.
TTTTGGCTGTTTATCTAAAAAATTAGACTTTCCCTGTAATTTATACCGGATACGTTAACATTGCACTGTATTTAGCTCGCTGCGAAAAAATCCTGGCGATTTGTCGCCATAACAAGCCTAATAATCCACCGACTGCAATGAGTGCGGAGATTGGATCAATAGTAGCACTGAGTTTACCAATAGTCGCCATGATACCACCAGCGGTTCCCCCGCCTCCGGTTACTGCTAATTTAATTTTATCAAAAAGACGTATTTGTATGCGTGTATTGGGAAATTGCATTTCCAGATCTTCACGCGGAATATCTTTAAATAATTTTAAATACACAACATCATTGTCATTGCTAACACCAAATACCTTTAATGCTGCATCGGCTTTTTTTTCAGCTTTCTGTGCCGACATTTTTTTGTTATTAATAAAATGTTCTCTCCATTGCTGGCGGTTTTTCGGCTGTAATAAAACAAATAAGCGTCGATAAATTAGGATATCAATGGGCTGCTTTTTAAAGCTGAGTTTTTTCCAGTTTCGATATAATTTTTGCTGTATTGCTGAACCACGATAAAACAAAGCGACTTCAGCGAAATCTCCAAAATCAACGGAAACTTGTACGCCATAAGGAGAAATTTTATTTAATGCCTCATTCAAATCTGCTTCTGAAATCTGCTCGTAGTTAGCATCTTCCAAAATCAAATATAGTTTTTCTTTTAAATGCGTTAGCTGTGTACTGGTATTTTCCTGCGCAGTAATTAAGGTATCCCGATCGGGATTAAACGGTAAATACAGTCGCTTCAGATCCTGTAGATGTGTGTGGGATTGAGCGTGGAATAAAGAGGTATAGGTTGAACAGAATTGTTTAAATGCATTGTGCTGCTCTGCTGGCAATAACTCTGCAGTTAATAAATCACTGATCAGTCTATCTAAACTAATGGGTATAAAACGTTCCAGTACATCGGCTTGATAGTGGGTGCTATTCTGCATACGTTTCCCGTTTCCTGTCTATTTAATAAATCATTATCTACCCAGATAAATTTTAAGGGAAATACATTGTTATAGATCTTTTTGCTATCTACTCTCTGGGATATAACGCAAGTAGAAATAGTTTAAATTCTAATTATTTTTTGCTTAATTAAACTTTATTGCACAAATTACAGGGTACTGGTTTTTATTGGTAAAACATGAGTAGATCTACAAGTTATCAGATATTATTAAGCATTATGAGTATCATATTGTATAAATTCTAAAATATCGCTAGCGAATTCTAACAGATTCGGAGGGAATCCATATTTTTACGCAAGCTTATTTGAGGCATCCATGTCTGAGTTCGCGACAAAAGCTAAACAGGGACTGATTAAAATATGCGATGCCTTGTTTGGCCCTTATTTTGTATAAAAAACTGAACTGTTTTTTATACAGAGATCTCAAATTGCTAGACGCTTTGCTGGAAAGCCTTGCATTTTAATTTTGCAAAATTTGGCATCCTTCATTTGGAGCTAAAAGTAGTTTACCCTTTTTAAGGTGAGTTATCGTCATTCCTGCATGCTTCTAGCAGGAATCTTGCGTAGACAAAGAGATTCCCGATAAAGCTTGTGCCCAGCTTGATTGGGTAACACGCGGGAATGACGGTTTTAATGCAATGAAAGTGTAAACTGACCAATGAAAGATGCCCAAAATTCCGTTCCAAAATGTTCGGTTTGACAGCTAACAGAGGCGAGAAATCTTCAAAACGATTAAGCTTAGTTGCCACAACTTTCAGGTAAAGCATCAAAAAAAATTTCATATATTAGAATTTTATTATATTATAGATCACCAGTATCTTTACATCGCGCCAAACCCTATTCATAACATCAGGAGTTATCCCCATGCTATTTAGACAACTATTTGATAAAGAAAGCTGTACTTACACTTATTTGATTGCCGACCTGGACACTAAAGAGGCCGTTTTAATTGATCCCGTTGATACACATCTAGATGAGTATCTCAACTTATTGCAAGAAAATGATCTTACTTTAAAGTACTCACTGGAAACTCATGTGCATGCTGATCATATCACCGCAAGTGGAAAATTAAGACAAAAAGTAGGCGCTAAAACCGCCGTAAGTTCGCTTTGTGGTGCAAGCGGTGCAGATATTCAAATCCAGGATGGTGATGTATTTGAGTTCGGCAAAGGTGAAAATATCAAAGTTATTGCTACTCCCGGGCATACTCCCGGTAGTATTTCATTTTTATGGCGCGACCGAGTTTTTACTGGCGATACGCTATTTATTGATGGCTGTGGACGCACTGATTTTCAAGGCGGTAGCGCCGAAGCTCAATATGCCAGCATCACCCAACGATTATTCACCCTGCCTAGTGATACTATCGTTTACCCGGGACATGACTATAAAGGGCGCTGGATTAGTAATATTGCCCAGGAAAGCACCAGCAACTCCCGGATAGCGGGAAAAACCAAAGCAGAATTTCTGGATATTATGGCCAAGCTGAACCTGCCAAAACCCAAGCTAATTGACATGGCAGTTCCTGCTAACCGCTACTGCGGTATAGATGAAGAGCTTGCCAATCAGGCTGCCGAGAATCGCGTTGCAGGCTCGGACCCTAAACGCAAAATGTCCAGCATGGAAGACCTGCTCAAGCAAATCAAACAAAACATAACCGAAATTGAGCCACTAAAAGCACAAGAGATTATAGCCAATAGCTCTGTCAATATTGTCGATGTAAGAGAAGAGAGCGAATTTAATGCGGGGCATATTGACCATGCAATCCTGTTACCTAGAGGTGTATTAGAGTTTAAAATCAACTCGCTAGATCAACTTAGCGACAAGTCGGCTGCAGTCATTGTTTATTGTGCCACTGGAAAACGCTCTGCTTTAGCTGCCAATACCATGCAAGGCATGGGCTACACCAATGTGCTGTCGATTGCCGGTGGCTATGAAGCTTGGAAACAACAACTTTAGCGAGTATTATCGGATCAGCAACACTTTAATAGATGTTGTTAATCATCATCTTAAAACTAAAAATAATAATTAAAGCGAGGAAATATGTCTGAACTACACCATTCTATTCTTATTGTTGGCGGGGGGGCTGCGGGCGTCTCTACAGCAAATAATATGCGTCGTAAAAATGCGACGATTGATATTGCCCTGATTGAACCTTCTACTAAACATTACTATCAACCGGGGTTTACCATTGTTGGCGGCGGCGCTTATACGCTGAAAAGAGCTACCAAAAATGAAAAGGATCTGATTCATTCAAGTGTGACCTGGATTAAGGATTTTGCAGAGAGTTTTCAGCCTGAAGAAAATAAAGTCACCTTAAAATCCGGTGACGTTATCAGTTACGACTTTTTAGTCGTCTGTCCTGGTCTGCAACTGGATTTTAATAAAATAGAGGGGTTAGTTGAAACCTTAGGCAAAAACGGTGTTTGCAGTAATTATTCTGCAGATACGGTTGAATATACCTGGGAAGTCTTGCAAAAAGTAGAATCAGGAAATGCCTTATTTACCCAGCCACCTATGCCTATCAAATGTGCCGGCGCGCCGCAAAAAATCATGTATCTGGCGGCTGACCGTTTTCGCAAAAAAGGTATTGCAGATAAAGTTAATGTGGAATTCCTGAATGCAGGCCCGGGGATGTTTGGTGTGCCTTTCTTCGCCAAAGCACTGAGCAAAGTGGTTAAAGATTACGGAATTACCACTCACTTTAATCATAATTTAGTAGCCATTGATGGTGCAGCTAAAACAGCAACCTTCGAAGCAACTGATGCTGATGGTCATAAATCAACAGTGACTAAAGAGTTTGACATGATACACGTCACTCCTCCACAAAGTGCCCCTGACTTTATCAAAACCAGCCCTTTAGCAAATGAAGGTGGCTGGGTTGATGTTCATCAAGGCACCTTACAGCATAACAAATACAGCAATATTTTTGGATTAGGTGATGTAACGTCAACACCAAACGCTAAAACAGCAGCTGCCGTCAGAAAACAGGTGCCTGTTGTTGTCGATAATATTCTCAAGTTGCTAGAGAATAAACAAGTTGCTGAAGGCTATGATGGTTATGGCTCCTGCCCGCTAACTACATCATTAAACACGGTGATGTTAGCTGAATTTGCCTATGGCGGTAAAGTAACGCCTTCATTCCCTTTTCTTGATCCCAGAACAAATAGCCGTCTGTGGTGGTTTGGAAAAACATTCGGCTTCCCGTGGTTATATTGGCATATTATGATTAAAGGTATTCGGTTTGATATTCCTCATAAAGCGTCTTACGTGGAGAATTTGACCAAAGAAGACTGACAACTTTTTGTAATCAACCATCTTCAGTTTGATGCATATATTTTGTAGAGCGGACTTCAGCCCGCCCTACCCTGCTCATTAGGGCTTGCATTCATCCGCGCGATTATAACTTTCTTTCGCTGAAAATCCTGGAAACGGAGCGTAGCGAAGTGAAGATTTTTAGTCCTCGATAGCCATAGGGCTGGGTGTTTTTCCGGAGTCTGTGCGTGAGCGCAGGTGGAGGAAAAATACAAAGCATTACGACATGGCGTAAAGTCATTTGTGGAAGTGCTGCGGAGTCAGCATCGAGTATACGATGATGTGACGTAGCGGCACGTACGCAGGACGAATCGAGGCAGCCGAAGGCAATAGTGGTCGCGTAGTTTTTTGCTGCTTGTTAGGGCAGGAAGCCCACGAACAAGCTTTCGCAAAAATAGCGACTCCCCGCTTCGGTGTTTTTTAACTGCAAAGGAAAGTTAAGCGGCGACTGCAATCAATACTCCTGTACGACTCAGTTCCTAAGCAATCATAATAACTTTCATGGCTTTAGCAAAAACCGGCAAATGGCTTAACTCATACATCCCTATCTCAATCTGGTTAAAAAATTACACCCGGGAAGATCTGAATGGTGATATTTTTGCTGGTATTATTACTGCCATTTTATTAG
>CAYWLM010000157.1:0-3254 GCA_964459125.1 uncultured Methylomonas sp.
ATCACAGTATGCATATAAACATCAAATTCCTGCATTGGAATTTGCGCGAAAATCTGGCTATCAAAACATATGCCCATTAATTTACTTTTCGCTGCCAGGCATGCAAACAGTCGATCATAGTACCCTGCCCCATTGCCCAGTCGTCCACCCTGCGCATCAAATGCGACGCCCGGCACGATAGCTACATCTATTTGCTCAATTGCAATTTCTTTGCCGGGCTCTCCCCAGCGTTCCTTTGGCGGTTCTAAAATGTTCCAGGTACCTGCACACAACTCGGATTCATCTTGTAAATGCCATAAGCCCAGATGATTATTACCCAGACTGTCTTTTGTACAATAGGGAATAACGACTTGTTTATCATGGTTTAACAATTCGCTTATGACTGTTTGATAGGTATGTACTTCAGAGCGGCAATGTAAATACCATAAGACTGTCCTGGCCTGTTGATACTCGTCTAATGCAAGTATCTTGGCGCATATTATCTGGCTTAAGCGCGCTTTATCCTGCTGTGCATTGCGCGCATTATAAGCCAGGCGGCGCTGCACAGATTTAGTGGGTATTTTACACATATGCTTTTGCTGTCACGATGATGTTATCCAGGCCCGGTCAAGACAAAGAAAGCATAGCCAGTTTAATCAGCCGAATGCATGACATAATCTAAAATAGGGTTCGTTTTAATCTGCATATCTTTCTGCAGATACATGGGTAAGTAAGTCGGCTTTTCCACCATGCCGCGTGCCATCATCTCATTGATTATTTTTAGATAAGCAAAACCTGTTTTACCCACATAAAGCGCGTCTAAAGAACCCTGATCATACGCTTTGAGCGCATCTTTAACCCCGCGTAAGTACAAAAAGTCTTTGGTAAATCCACCGCCACGATAAACACGGGCTGTTAAACGAAAGGCATCATCTACATTACTGCCATATTCATTTACTAAGGTATTAAAGGTATGACTAAAATCATGCTTTTTTACCATCATATTGACTGCGATCACACGTAGAGCGAGGGTTTTCAGACGAGGTAAGTTCATATTACCGGACATATACTCTGATAATATAGCTAAGCCTTCCTGTGTATGCGTATTTCCTGGCAAGCCCACTTTAAAGATTTTAAGCTGTTGCAAATCGGAGTTGAAGGTCGTGACCATATGTACGCCTAACTCATGATGAATCAGGGCATCAATCTCTACCTGGTTCATTTGCATCGACTTGTTAATAAAAATAATCTTTTTAGCGTTATCCACCATCGCCGAAGCAATAATTTTATCGGTTACTTCAACTTTGCACTGTATATTGTAAACTTTCAGCGCCTCTAGAAAATGCTGCTTTGCGGCTTTAGCATCGATATTTCGCTCTTGTGTTTCTTCATAGGGCTTGGCAAATAACAGGAAGTTTGCCATTTGTATATCTTCTTCACTCGGCTCACCGTAGTAGCGTAGAGAGTTATACATGAACTTATCGGTACCAATGGTGGTTAATAAATCAATCTTGGTCGCATATGAGTCAATTACATCCCGATACATCTGCTGAATAGAAATATCAGCAATATCATCTTGAGGTAGACGGTACAGTTTTTCCCTGAATTCAAAAGGATCAATTTCCAGTTGTCGATAAGTAAATTCGGGCGTGTAATTATAATTTTTAGCAAAAAACTGCTTCTTTTCACTGAGCAGATTTCTGGGATTGATATAACTTAAAGTTTCAATACCTGTTGCCAGTTGATGCAGTTTTTTATCCAGTTTCAAAACCGCTGGATCAATTTGTGATGACAGTAATTTGGTTTTATTGCTGCGTACTTTCGGCTTATGCTGTTTGGAAAAATACAGGGCATTAGACAAAATGATCTCTTTTAATGCTTCTTTTAAACTATCCAGCACTAATGGATAAACTTCGCCTGATTCCTCATTCATAAACACTTTTTTTACTTCAGTCGGTAAAGTCAGTGTATTTTTAAATTTTTGCTTAATGAAAGTGGCTAAATAACCTCTACCGAAAAAAATCTCATTGATTGCCGAACGCGTCTGGATATTCGGCAAATCAACCATTGCTAACGTTTTATTCCAGTGCGTTATCATACGCTCCCAACGTTCACTATCCAGTTGTTCTGTGCCAATATTAAAAGTCGGTGGTGTTTGTTCTGTCTGCATTCTTACATAGTTATAAGAATGTAGATCATAGACCAGGCAATTACCATGCAAAGCTTCCACTTTCTTGATAATCGCTGCTAGTAAACGATAAAACAGCGCATGCTTATCTAAACTCGTTTGACGTTGTAGTTTAGTGAGTGGCTTTGCCCAGACCTGCTTACCCCAGGCCTCTTGATAAATACAAGTTTCAGGTGGACGATTCAGATCATATTCATAACGGGAATCCAGACCAATGAGAGTAATCGGCATTGAGGCTATCATATCGCCGGTATAAGGATCTTCTTCATACAGACGTTCATCTGCAGAAAGGCGACACTTTTTGGCTAGATCATCTCTTAGATTATGACCATTATGAATTGCAGTACACACAAAGAATCCATAATCTTCAATCTTGATTTCAAACGCATCACCAACCTGCGCATGAAACAGTTCACCTTTTTTAATGGCTTTAAGACAAGCCGCTTCAGTTAGTTTATACATCATCAATCGCCGTTGAAAATTCTGTTTTACGGGCTTGAATATGGTGTCTACTGCTTTTAGTCTTCACCACAAGCTCGACAAAATCAATGATTGCAGTCTGTAATTTAACGCGATTCAGCTTATTAATACGCATAATTCCGCCGGGACTTAAGACATTGACTTCAATTAATTTCCCACCGATTACATCAATACCAACAAAGTATAAACCATCTCGCACTAACTTAGGACCAACCAGCTTACAAAGATCTTTTTCTGTTTTTGATAGTACATGCTTGACCACGCTGCCTCCTGCATGGACATTAGAACGCACATCACCCACAGCTGGAATGCGCTTCATAGCACCAAGTACTTGGCCATTGAGCATTAATATACGCACATCGCCTAGTTCTGCTCCTTCGACATATTCTTGAAGAATAACGTAATTACCTTCTTTTGTGGTATTAATATAAAAATCCAGTAAAGAGCGGAAACTAGCCAGAGCTTGCTTCTCCACCATAATGACGCCATGCCCACCATATCCATCCAGTGGTTTCATTATCATTTTCTCGGTTGTTGAATTCTGCAGTACCGACTCTAGATATTCCGGTGTTTTAGACACATAAGTTTTCGGAATAAACTTATTATC
>CAYWLM010000157.1:3354-4900 GCA_964459125.1 uncultured Methylomonas sp.
CTCGTGAGACACACTCATGAATCATGCGAATTGTGGAATCGGTTTCAGGGTCAACTCTCTCCCACGGGTACATCAAAAAAAGGATATTCATTCAGTTAATCTCAAAATACTTCAATAAAAAATGGGCTGCACATTTTCGTGCAACCCATTCTGTTTGCTAGCAAAAATTTTTAGTCTAGCGCATTATAACTCAGCAATAATCGCCTCACCCATTTCTATGGTACCGGCTTTAGAATTCGGGTTTAAGTCAGGGGTTACACAGTCGCCTGCATCAACTACTTTTTCCAGTGCTGTCTGAATGCGATTAGCCGCTTCTTTTTCACCCAGATACTGTAGCATCATCACGCCAGCCATGATGACAGCTGCGGGATTGGCTAGATTTTTGCCTGCAATATCGGGCGCACTACCGTGCACAGCTTCAAATAATGCTGCATCTTCGCCAATATTAGCACCAGGAATCAATCCTAAACCACCGACCAGTCCGGCGGTTAAATCCGATAATATATCGCCAAACATATTAGTGGTCACTATGACATCAAATTGATGCGGATCCATGACTAAATGCATGCAGGTAGCATCGATAATTTTTTCATCAAATTCAATTTCAGGATACCGCGCTGCAACTTCACGACCAACATCTAAAAACAAGCCCGAGGTATATTTAAGAATATTCGCCTTATGACATAAGGTTACTTTTTTACGGCCATTGTCACGCGCATATTTAAACGCATAGTCAACAATACGCTCTGAGCCTTTGCGTGTTACAACTGCCAGGCTTTCTGCAACATCTTTCTCTTTGGTCAAGTAATGCTCTAGCCCCATATAAAGGCCTTCAGTATTCTCTCTAACAACTACAATATCAATATCTTCAAACTTACTTTGCGCCCCTTTCCATGATCTTGCCGGACGAATATTGGCGTATAAATCATATTTTTGACGTAAAGCCACATTAATACTTCTAAAACCCTTACCCACAGGCGTAGTCAACGGGCCTTTAAACGCTACTCTATTTTTATCAATAGAGGCTAAAGTTTCATCAGGAATACCCGTTCCATATTTATCGTAAGCAGCCATTCCAGCATCTGCTTCTTCCCAATTAATTTTGACACCGCTGGCATCAATAATTTTTACTGCCACGTCCATAATAGATGGGCCTATGCCATCGCCTTTGATTAAGGTTACGTTATGCATTTATATATATCCTTTGAATTTAAAATTAACGAAAATAATACACACTTTTATTTGAATTTAAAAATTTCAATGTGATTAACTGATTTTTATTTTATACTTATAAGTTGAATTTTGATATTGAAACACGATTTTAAGAGAGTGTCATGAACAAACCCTTTATCTTACATATGCTCACCACCGCTAAAAACCTCAGTCCATTTGATGTCAATATGGCAGTTGATGCTGGCTGGCTAGCAGCCATACCTTATATAAATGTAGAACCGAATGAAGTATGTGGTTTAGTTCAAGATACTATCTTTTCACGTAGCCCCAAAGGTCTAAAAAACACCGGAATTTTTATTGGTGGTCGTGATAC
>CAYWLM010000158.1:0-1665 GCA_964459125.1 uncultured Methylomonas sp.
CCAATTGAGCCAATGCCTCCAGTCGGCAGCTTCTTATTTGACCCTGAGGGCTTAAGAGATCCTTTTAGACCGATCGAGAAAAATGACGAAACTATAGTTGCCCAAGCTATTTCTGCAAATGGAATACATCCTGATTTTAGTCGCCATAAAGAAGAATTAGAATACTATTCATTAGATACTTTTAGAATGGTTGGAACTGTGAAAATAAAAAATGTTTTATGGGGCTTGGTTAAAGGCAGTGATGGCACTATCCATCGTGTGCGCGAAGGGAATTACTTAGGCATGAATTATGGACGGATATTGCGTATTTTGCAGGATAAAATTGAAATAATGGAAATTATTCCAGATCACCCTGGTACATGGCGTGAAAATCAAACATCAATAGCGCTATCTGAATGATCTGGAGATTGATATGAATATTAAGCAAGGTGGTTTTTGTATGAGCTTTTTAAAGCGGTGGTCGTTATTGCGTGTTTTTGCAATGTGCGGATTATTATTGGGGCAAGTTTCTCTGGTAGAGGCTCAAGAGCTTGCACTAAGTTCGGTAAACCTGAATGCATTGTCTGGTGATAACTTGCAGTTGACCTTTGAAATGACAGGTGAAGTTGCAAAACCGAAGGTATTTCATACAGATAATCCGGCAAGAATAGTTTTAGATTTTGCTGGTGTCAAAAGTGCATTAAAACAGAAAAAAAACATAATAAATGCTGGTGGTATTGATAGTTATGTTGCAATTGAAGCTAATGGTCGGCTGAGGGTTGTTATTAATCTTGTAAAACTCGTCCATTATGATGTTAGAGTCCAGGAAAACCGTGTGATTGTAGCATTACGTAGTTCGAGTAGAATGGCCCGAGATAGCCATGAAGAATTAACTAAAAAAACCTTAACTCAATTTGCTGCATTAATACCTGAACAAGCAATTAATAAAATTGATTTTCGCCGCGGAAAAAATGGGGAGGGCCGTTTATTAATATTCTTATCTAACCCTAATACCGTGGTTAATACCCAGGAAAAATCTGGAAAGATTGAGTTAAGCTTTTTAAACACTAAGTTGCCCCAGGCGTATGCCAAAAAAATGGATGTGCTTGATTTTGCCACTCCGGTATCAATAATAGAGGCAAAAGAGGTCGGTACTAAAGTAAATGTAATAATCACTCCGGTAAATAGCGATTTTAGTTTTTCTACATTTCAATCGGATGATTTGTTAACAGTAGAAGTAAGACCTATTACAACAGCTGAAGAGTTGGAGAAACGCAAGAATAAATTTCCCTTTAGTGGTGAACGTTTATCATTAAATTTTCAGGATATAGAAATTCGTTCGGTATTGCAGATTCTGGCGGATTTCACTGATCTAAATATTGTTGCTTCTAATGCAGTTACCGGGAACTTGACCTTACGTTTGAGTGATGTGCCCTGGGACCAAGCTTTAGATATTATCTTGAAATCTAAAGGATTGGGAAAAAGAGAGTCTGGAAACGTTATTCTCGTGGCACCGAATGCGGAGATTCTTATATTAGAGGAGGAAGAGTTGAAATCGCAACAAGTGTCTGAGCGATTAGAACCTTTAAAAACGGAATATATTCAAATTAATTATGCCAAAGCTGAAAATTTTAGAAATATCTTAAATGGTTATTCTTCATTTAGTGCGAATGGTTGTACTGTATC
>CAYWLM010000158.1:1765-4821 GCA_964459125.1 uncultured Methylomonas sp.
TTAGAAATATCTTAAATGGTTATTCTTCATTTAGTGCGAATGGTTGTACTGTATCATCAGCAACCGGCAATAGTGGTGCAGGCGGCTCAAGTGGCGGTATCGGCGGTGGCGGTATCGGCGGTGGTGGTATAGGAGGCGGTATCGGCGGTAGTGTCGGCGGTATGGGAATCGGGGGTGTAGGTAACCGTGGAAACAATAGCCAGAGTGTTAATTACTCTCTTTTATCAGAGAGAGGCACTGCGATAGTTGATTCTCGCACTAATACCTTAATTGTTAAGGATACTGCTAAGAGCCAGGAAGAAATCATGCAAATGATACAGAAATTAGACCGACAAGTGCGTCAGGTTCTAATTGAAGCCAGGATTGTCATAGCGGAACAAGGTTTTGCTCAAGAATTAGGTGTTAAATTTGGTGCGGCATATGTGGGTAAGAATGGTTCGGTTGGTGCGACCACAGGAAGTAACCCCAATAATGGCACGCCTGGGGATATAGTGTCACCAATATTGTCTAACCTTGCGGTCTCTAATCCCTATGGTGCTTTAGGTATGACTCTGGCAAGTGGTGCAAATTACGTACTGAATCTGGAAATTTCTGCATTACAGGATGACAGTAAGGCACAGTTTGTTTCAAACCCTAAAGTGTTAACGTCAGACCGTTGTCTGGCTAGAATAGAACAAGGTCAGCAGATACCATACCAAACAGTTAGTCAAAATGGAACACAAACTCAATTTCAAGATGCTTCAATAATTTTGGAGGTGACACCACAAATTACGCCGAGTGGTAGTGTGATTATGGATTTATATATTACCAAGGATTCTCCAGGGGCGGCTACTCCTGGCGGTCTAGCAATTAATACACGACAAGTTACTGCCAGTGTTCGAGTGGAAGATGGTGAGACAATTGTAATAGGGGGGGTATATGAAGGTGATACGGCAAATCTTGTTAATTCAGTTCCATGGTTTGCTGATTTGCCACTGGTAGGCTGGATGTTTAGAAAAACCACAAAAAGTGACTCTAAAAAAGAACTATTGGTCTTTATTACCCCTAAAATTACTAAAGATTCGATGAAAATGCGTTAGTAAACTTCAATTGCAACAAAAAAAGGGGCATAATGCCCCTTTTTTTATGAATAAAAATGTTAATGAATAAAAAAAATATATATTTAATCGGTTTGATGGGTGCCGGAAAAACTACGGTAGGTCGCCTACTGGCAAAGTCCTTAAGTATGCCATTTTATGATAGTGATAAGGCTATTGAAGATATAACAGGTGTCGATATAGCTACTATCTTTGAATTTGAGGGGGAAAAAGGCTTTCGGATTAGAGAAAATAAAATGATCAAGGAGCTAACTGAGTTAGAGGATATAGTCTTGGCAACTGGTGGAGGAGTGATTTTAAATGCTGAAAATAGAGCGCAACTAAAAGAAAATGGTTTTGTTGTTTATTTGCAGTGCTCAGTCGATAGAATTGTCGATCGTACATCGCGAAATTCTCAACGACCTTTACTCAATGTTGATAGTCCCAGAGAAAAAATACAAACGCTATTGAATGAGCGTGAGTGTTTGTATCAGTCATGTGCAGATTTTGTGATTGATAGTGGGCAAATACAAAGTAAGGTAGCAGTAAAAGAAATTCTTAAAGAATATATGAGTAGACTCAATTAATGATAGATACTATGCAGGTTCAATTGGGAGATAGGAGCTATCCAATTTATATGGGTGCGGATAATCTGAGTAAAGCAGAATTATTAACTAGACATATAAAATCAAAACAAGTACTCATTGTGACTAATGAAACGATTGCACCCTTGTATTTAATGCAAGTAACCACGCATTTACAACTGTATCAATTAGAGGTCGTAGTATTGCCGGATGGTGAACAATACAAGACTTTAGCTACAATGGAAACTATTTTTGCAGCTTTGCTGAGTAAACAGTTTAGCCGAAATGCAACAATAATAGCCTTGGGTGGCGGTGTGATCGGAGATATCAGTGGCTTTGCAGCTGCCTGTTATCAGCGTGGAATTCCTTTTATTCAGATTCCTACTACATTATTAGCGCAAGTTGATTCATCTGTCGGCGGAAAAACAGGTGTTAACCATGCGCTAGGTAAAAATATGATTGGCGCATTTTATCAGCCGCAATGTGTGATCATTGATGTCAATGTACTACAGACATTAGATAATCGGCAGTTGGCAGCAGGTTTGGCTGAAGTTATTAAGTACGGTCTAATTCGAAGCGCAAGTTTTTTTGCCTGGATAGAAGCTAATATTGAGAGCATATTAGCTAGAGATCAAGACGCATTAACTTATATTATTGAGAAATCCTGCCAAAACAAAGCAGAAATCGTTGCTAGCGATGAACGCGAATCTGGTATTCGAGCAATACTAAATTTAGGTCATACTTTTGGTCATGCGATAGAAACAGGAATGGGCTATGGAAGTTACTTACATGGTGAGGCTGTTGCAATAGGGACATGTCAGGCCGCTGATTTATCAAGGCGTTTGGGCTGGTTAAATGATGCTGATGTAAATCGAATAGTGGCTCTTTTTAAGAAAGCTGGATTACCTACGGAGCCCCCGGCAGACTTATTGGCAGAGGAATTTATAAACTTAATGGCGGTAGATAAGAAAAATATCGATGGTGAAATACGGCTGATTTTACTTAAAAAAATAGGTCAAGCTAGCTTGCCTGTCAGTGTAGAAAAATCTGTATTACTTGAAACATTGAACCATTATGGGCGTGGACAATAATATCCCTGGCTAGCTGCTTTTACATTAAAACTCCTGAACTAGTAAGAAATCAAGAAACATAGTGTTACCTACAAAAATAAGTAAATTGTACAAGGACTAAGACAAAACATGAGTAATTTAAAAAACGATAGATTCATTAAGGCTTTATTAAAACAACCAGTGGATAAGACGCCAGTATGGATGATGCGTCAGGCTGGAAGGTATTTGCCAGAATATCGCGAAATACGTTCCCAAGCAGGTAGCTTTATGAATCTGTGTACCAACCCTGAATTAGCGTGTGAAGTTACTTTGCAACCTTTGGAGCG
>CAYWLM010000159.1:0-4820 GCA_964459125.1 uncultured Methylomonas sp.
TAAATTCCATACCGCTTTTGATATTCTTTAATTGCCGCAATATTGGCCTGATAAGCTTTATCGCCGGCAATAAATTCTATAATATGTTCCAGTGCAATAATCGATACCACGGGCATTGCAAATCGTTGACTGACTTCCTGTATGGCAGAAATATCATTCTCGCCTTTTTCTTGCCTGTCTAAAGCAATCAATACACCTGCGGGTATTGCGCCTGCCGCCTTAATAATCACTACCGATTCGCGTACGGAAGTTCCCGCCGTAATGACATCATCCAGAATCAGCACATTACCTTTTAACGGCGCACCAACCAGATTACCACCCTCACCATGATCTTTGGCTTCTTTGCGGTTAAAGGCAAATGGAATATCGCTGTCCTGCATTTGTGCATAGGCGATTGAGGCGGCACTGACTAAAGGGATTCCTTTATATGCCGGGCCGTATAAGATATCTATTTTCAGACCGGAATGTATAAGTGCCTGGGCATAAAACTGTCCCAGTTTTGCTAATTGCGCACCGCTATTAAACAGACCGGTATTAAAAAAATAAGGACTGCTACGCCCTGATTTTAAATGAAATTCACCAAATTTTAATACCCCGCAATCTAAGGAATATTGAATAAATTGTTTTTGATAATCAAGCATCAGTTATATCCGTGCTAAGAAAGTTTTCTAAAATACTGTCCAGAAAATACCAGCCTTTTTCTGAACATTCGTAGTGTTGCTGATGTTCAAGTAACAACCCCTGTTGCAGACAATCTGCTAAGGCAGGCTGCAGGGACTGTAGACATAAGCCCGTTCTTTGTGTGTAGGTGTCAAGATCAAAGCCCTTTTTTAGTCTTAAGTGATTCATGACAAATTCCAGCGGTAAATCACTTTGTTTAATCGCCTGAGCAAGTCTATCATCTTTAGTGTGCCGGAGATATTGCTCGGGTTGTCTGGGTTTCACGGTGCGCACAATATCAGCAGGCAAACTGCGGGTTATTTTTCCATGTGCTCCTGCGCCTACGCCTAAATAATCACCAAAAGACCAGTAATTTAGATTATGCCTGCACTGTTTACCTGGTTGGGCATAGGCAGAGATTTCATATTGCTGATAGCCATGTTCGGCTAATAGTTGCTGGCAGGCCAATTGCTCTTTAAATATAGCTTCATCACTGGGTAATGCTGGCGGGTACTTATGAAAATAGGTATTTGGTTCCAGTGTGAGTTGATAAAAGGAGATATGGCTGGGTTGTAAGGCAATGGCTTGTTGCACATCGTGTAAGCTATCTTGTTCGCTACTCTCAGGTAAGCCAAACATTAAATCCAGATTAAAATTATCGAAACCGGCCTGTCTGGCAATGCTAATGGCTCGAATAGCTTCCTGTGCAGAATGTACGCGACCTAAACGTTTTAAATGCTGATCATTAAAGCTCTGTATGCCGATAGATAAGCGATTAATTCCAATCGCTCTATAAGCAGCAAACTTGTCACTTTCAAAGGTGCCAGGATTGGCCTCCAGGGTAATTTCTATATCATCGGCAAAAGTCAGGTATTGCTGCATAGCCGTTAGTAAGCGATCTAGCTGAGCAGCAGAAAATAGACTGGGTGTGCCTCCGCCCATGAAGATACTTTGTATGGTCCGGGTTTCCTGGAATTTGGCTATATCTTGTGCCAGGTCATCTATCAGGGCATTGATATAGCGATCCTCCGGAAAGGTATCTTTAACCGCATGGGAATTAAAGTCACAATAGGGGCATTTCTGTATACACCAGGGGAAGTGTATATATAAGCTAAGAGGAGGAGATAAGAGAGCGTTGTGCATAAAAATAGGGATAATAATATTGCGGCCTATACTCTGCGCTACCATGTTTGCGCAGTAGTTTTCGGACAATAATAAATTAGCCTGATTATACTCATTATCCCTCAACGGAGTGCAATAATACCCAGGCTGTTATTGGCTATTCAAAAGCATAGGGGCTTGAGACAAAAGAATCGACATAGCATTGCTGGTATACTTGCCAATAATTATTCAGCATATATACTGTAAAATATTTGTTCGTTCTTACATTTACACAAATAAGGTTGACCATGAATATTCATGAATTTCAGGCTAAACAACTATTCAAAGATTACCTGATACCTGTTCCCGAAAGTCTTGTCGTTACGACTGCCAACGCTGCATCTGCTGCAGCACAAACTTTAGCCGGTGATAGCTGGGCAATAAAAGCTCAGGTTCATGCCGGTGGGCGTGGCAAGGTAGGCGGCGTAAAAATCGCGCAAACTGCTGAGGCTGCAAGCCAGTTCACTGCACAAATGCTGGGACAGCGCTTAGTCACTAAACAAACCGGTGCGGCAGGTCTACCGATTAATTCAGTTTTGGTTGAAAAAACCTATCCTATTAAACGCGAATTTTATCTCAGTTTATTGGTAGATCGACATGAGCAAAAGCTCTGCTTTATTGCTTCCGAGGCCGGCGGTATGGATATCGAAGCCGTTGCCGAGCAAAGCCCGGAAAAAATCATCAGCTTATTTATTAATCCTGCTGCCGGATTACAGCCCTATCAGTGTCGGCAAATAGCCTTTGCATTATCCTTACAAGGCGAACAAATAAAAGCTTTGCAAAGTATTATGTCCGGTATGTTAAATCTGCTGGTGGATAAAGATGCGAGTCAGATAGAAATTAATCCCTTAGTGGAAATTGCAGATGGCAGTCTTTTTGCACTGGACGCAAAGATTAACTTTGATGACAATGCTCTTGCTTTGCATAAAGACATCATGGCATTACGCGATATCGAGCAAGAAGATGACAAAGAAAATAAGGCCAAGCAATTTGACCTTAGCTACATAACCCTGGATGGCAATATAGGCTGCATGGTCAATGGCGCGGGTCTGGCAATGGCAACCATGGATCTGGTCAAACTTAAAGGCGGCGCCCCGGCTAATTTTCTGGATGTTGGCGGTGGTACAACCACAGAAAAAGTCACCGAGGCATTTAAACTGATTGTCTCTGATAAAAATGTACAAGCTGTATTGGTTAATATATTTGGCGGAATTGTGCACTGCGATGTCATTGCACAGGGCATTCTGGGTGCACTAAAACAAATCAAGACGGATTTACCGGTTATAGTCAGGCTGGAAGGCACGCATGCGGAAGAAGGGCGCGCGCTATTAGAGGGGGCTGCACCTAATATTATAGCCGCAGATAATCTGGATGATGCAGCGGAACAAGCGGTTAGTCTTGCTGGAGCGGGTATATGAGTATTTTAGTTGACCAGAATACCAAGGTTATTTGTCAGGGTTTTACTGGCAAGCAAGGTACTTTTCATGCACAGCATGCTTTGGCATATGGCACCAAGCTTGTTGGGGGGGTTACTCCGGGGCGCGGGGGAACCGAACATTTAGGCTTGCCGGTTTTTGATACTGTGCAACAGGCATATGCAAGCACCAAGGCTGATGCCAGTGTTATTTATGTGCCGCCTTTTTTTGCTGCGGATGCGATTCTAGAAGCCGTTGATGCAGGCATTAAATTAATTGTCTGTATTACTGAAGGCATTCCTGTTTTACATATGTTGCGCGTTAAAGCCGCGATGGCAGGCAGTGATGCGTTGTTGATTGGGCCAAACTGCCCAGGCATTATCTCACCTGAAGCCTGTAAAATAGGTATTATGCCTGGCAGTATTCATTTACCAGGCCGCATTGGTATTGTTTCTCGCTCCGGCACCTTAACTTATGAAGCAGTCCATCAGACAACACAGCAAGGGCTGGGGCAAAGTACTTGTGTGGGTATCGGTGGCGATCCTATTCACGGCATGAATTTTATTGATGTTATTAGTCGTTTACAGGCAGATGAGCATACTCAGGGCATCATTATGGTCGGTGAAATCGGCGGCAGCGAAGAAGAAGAAGCTGCTGAATATATAAAAAACTATGTGACTAAACCGGTGGTTGCATATATTACTGGCTTAACTGCGCCAGCAGGTAAACGTATGGGGCATGCTGGTGCTATCGTCACCGGTGGTAAAGGAACAGCAGAAAGCAAAGTTTCTGCGCTTAAATCAGCCGGAGTGGTGGTGGTCAATTCGCCTTCAATTATGGGTATTGCCATGCAAGAGCTTATTGCAAATGGCTAGTCTTAAAATAATTAAATGAACAAAGCTACACAACTATCGCTTGCAAAAGGCACCTAATCCGTGTAAAAAATTGATACATCATCAAATCATAATATATTGAGGATAACATGAAAAAAACTACAAAAACTATAACAACTATCGGTTCAGCAATTGCTTCAACATTCGCGGTAAATGTGGCTAATGCAGAAAGCAATCCATTTGCGATGAGTGAACTAAGCAGTGGCTATATGCAGCTTGCGCAGTCAGATAAAGCAGGCGAGATGAAGTGCGGTTCTAAAATGAAAATGGACAAGCAGAAGGAAGCTGCTTGTGGCGAAGGTTCATGCGGCAGTATGATGGAAAATGGTAAAATGAAAAAAGGCCTGGAAAAGGTCTGTGGTGCGATGATGAAAGGTAAAGAAGGTGCGTGTGGAGATTTGCAGAAAAAATCAGCGTCTAAAAAAGAAAAAAATAAAGGTTATTCTGTTAGCAATTCAGGATGGGGCAATAAAAAATCTAAAAAATCCACAGCCGATACCATGCAAAAAGGTATGAATATGGATATGGGCAAAAGCAAAGAAGGTAAATGTGGCGAAGGCAAGTGCGGCGGCATGATGCAAGATGGAAAAATGAAAAAAGGCATGGAAGGCATGTGTGGTGACATGATGAAAGGTAAAGAAGGTAGCTGTGGTATGGGTATGAAAGGCATGGGCGACATGAAAGGCATGGG
>CAYWLM010000160.1:0-3124 GCA_964459125.1 uncultured Methylomonas sp.
AGTAATGGTAGTAATACAACGGCCGCCGCCGCTGTGGCTAAATTGGCAACGAGTGGCACTTTAACGGGCAAAAAAGCGGTGATTCTTGCTGGTACAGGTCCTGTTGGGCAGCGCGCTGCGGTTATGCTGGCTAATGAAGGTGCAGACGTGACTATCGTATCGCGCAATAAAGTAAATGCCGAGCAAGCTTGTCTTGCCATGAAACAGCGTTTTAATGTTAATTTAAGCGCTGCCAGAGCAGCCGATAGCGATGCTCGTGGTGATGCGATAAAGCATGCCAATATAGTCCTGGCAACCGGTGCGGCTGGAATTGAATTATTAAATCCGGAACATTGGCAAAATAACCCTAATCTGGAAATGCTTGCCGATGCTAATGCCACGCCACCCGCAGGTATCGGTGGTACAGATATGATGGATAAAGGTATTGAGCGACATGGGAAAATCGTCTGGGGAGCCATTGGATTTGGTGCTTTAAAACTTGCTTTGCATCGTGCTTGTATTGCCCGGTTGTTTGAGGATAATAAGCAGGTATTAGATGCTGAATTAATTTATAAACTAGCCAAAGAAATGGCCTGATCCAGTATTAAAATCATGTCAACAATTGATCAATTACGTTTCGACGCTGAGCAGATTTTTCTTTCAGGAATTAAAGCTGCTGATCCCTACCTGGCTGTAAAACACTGTTTACACAGTGTTGCGCAGCAGCTGCAAATATCATTAGATATGGATGGTAGTGGCAATAAGCGCAGTGGCGCATGGCAAAAAATTCATCTGATTGCTTTTGGTAAAGCCGCTTGTACTATGGCCAAAGCGGCACAGGAAATGATCCCGGCACATTTATTAGCAGAGCCAGCAATAGCCGTCTGTAATTATGAAAATATAACTGCTATTGATCATATTGAAGTGATTGGGGCTAGTCACCCATTGCCAGATCAGTCGGGCTTTTCGGGGGCGCTACGCATAGCAGAGATAGCGCAACAAGCCCAGGCCGGTGAGCTGGTTCTGGTTCTGGTTTCAGGAGGAGGCTCGGCATTGATACCTTATCCTGCAGACGGCATCAGTCTGGAAGAAAAAATAGCCACGACTGATTTGTTACTCGCTTCGGGCGCAAGCATTAATGAAGTCAATTGCGTACGTAAGCATTTATCCATGCTTAAAGGTGGCGGCCTTGCGAGAATGGCTGCTCCTGCAGATTTACATGCGCTTATTTTATCTGATGTATTGGGTGATGAACTCAGCGCGATCGCCAGTGGACCAACTGTCCCCGATAGCACGACATTTAGAGACGCGATAAAAGTTTTTACTGCTAAGCAGCTCTGGGATAAAGTGCCAGTTTCTGTACAGAATCACCTGCAGCAAGGCGAGCAAGGAATTATCGACGAAACACCAAAAGCTGATGATGATCTATTTAAGCATACTGCTTTCACACTGATTGGCAGTAATGCTATTAGTGTGCATGCGATTATGCATGCTGCGCAAAGTTTAAATTACCAGTTGCATTTATATAGTGATCAATTGACCGGCGAAGCATCAAATGTGGCCGCAGATTTGCTGCAATATGCTCAGGCTCTGCTCGCGCAAGGCATTAACAAGCCGTGCGCTATTTTAGCGGGTGGCGAAACGACGGTCACTTTACGGGGCACTGGTTTAGGTGGGCGCAATCAGGAAATGGCGCTGGCGTTTGCACTGGCAGCTGAACAGCAGCAGCTTCAAGCTGATTGGGTTTTTTTAAGCGGTGGAACAGACGGACGAGACGGACCAACCGATGCTGCAGGCGGCATAGTAGACAGCCAGACAATTACACGCTTGCATAATGCCGCCATTGAGGCAGAGCAATATTTAGCCAATAATGACTCTTATCATGCCTTACAAATATCAAAGGATTTGCTGATCACAGGCGCAACGGGTACTAATGTAGCCGACTTACAAATTTTGCTAATCCAACCAAAATCATAAAATATCTCAACCAGGAGACCACAATGTATAAAAAATCTATGTCCATAGAAGGCTTTGATGATGAAATTTTTCAAGCTATAGCTGCAGAGCATCAACGCCAGGAAGATCACATAGAACTTATTGCATCAGAAAACTACACTAGCCCACGTGTACTAGAAGCACTAGGTTCACAATTAACCAATAAATATGCAGAAGGCTATCCAGGTAAGCGTTATTATGGTGGTTGTGAATTTGTCGATAGAGCAGAACAACTGGCTATAGATCGCGCCAAAGAGTTGTTTGGTGCAGATTATGCCAATGTGCAACCACATTCGGGTTCACAAGCGAATATGGCAGCTTTCATGGCGATGATTGAACCTGGTGATACCATATTAGGATTAAGTCTAGCGGATGGCGGACATTTAACTCATGGTGCAAAACCCAATTTTTCAGGCAAAATTTACCATGCGGTTCAGTATGGCTTACATCCTGAAACGGGTGAAATAGATTATGATGAAGTCGAAAGACTTGCATTAGAGCATAAGCCTAAAGTATTGGTTGCAGGATTTTCAGCCTATTCACGTATCTGGGATTGGCAACGTTTCAGAGATATTGCTGATAAAGTGGGTGCTTATTTATTAGTTGATATGGCCCATGTTGCCGGGCTTGTAGCGGCAGGTTTGTACCCAAATCCTGTGCCGATTGCTGACATTGTGACTAGCACAACACATAAGTCACTACGCGGGCCTCGCGGTGGCTTGATTCTGTGTAAAAGTAATCCTGATTTAGAGAAAAAGTTAAATTCAAATATCTTTCCAGGCATACAGGGTGGTCCCTTAATGCATGTGATAGCAGCTAAAGCAGTTTCCTTTAAAGAAGCGATGTTACCAGAGTTTAAAACCTATCAGGCACAAGTGATTAAGAATGCTAAAGCAATGGCGGAAGTCTTTATTAATCGTGGGTTCGATGTTGTTTCAGGTGGGACAGACAATCATTTAATGCTAGTTTCCTTGATTCCTAAAGGCATTACCGGTAAAGCAGCCGATGCGGCATTAAGTAAAGCGCATATCACGGTGAACAAAAATGCAGTGCCAAACGACCCGGAGTCGCCATTTGTCACCAGTGGAATCCGGGTGGGAACACCGGCTCCAACTACACGCGGTTTTAAAGAAGCTGAAGTAACTGAAGT
>CAYWLM010000160.1:3224-4778 GCA_964459125.1 uncultured Methylomonas sp.
ATGCATAAGCGGGCTTTTTGCGTTTATTGAATACTTGATATTATCTGGAGATGTAAAGCATGTCTGACATTGAAATCGCCCAACAGGCAAAAATGCTGCCTATTATTGATTTGGCGGCAAAAAAACTGGCGATTCCCTTCGAGCACCTGGATCCCTATGGCCATTACAAGGCTAAAATCTCTTTAGAATATATTGATAGCCTCCGCGATACGCAGGACGGCAAATTAATTCTAGTAACCGCAGTCAGTCCCACTCCGGCCGGAGAAGGTAAAACCACAACCACTGTTGGTCTGGGTGATGCCATGAACCGTTTGGGTAAAAACACGATTATGTGTTTACGTGAACCTTCGTTGGGGCCTTGTTTTGGCATGAAAGGTGGGGCAGCTGGCGGAGGCTATTCACAAGTCGTGCCTATGGAAGATATTAACCTACATTTTACCGGCGATTTTCACGCGATTGGGGTTGCGCATAATTTATTATCGGCGATGATTGATAACCATATCACTCATGGTAATGCTTTAGACATTGATTCTCGGCGTATCAAGTGGAAGCGAGTGGTGGATATGAATGATCGCGCTTTGCGTCAGGTCACTGTTGGCCAGGGTGGTCCGGCAAATGGTTATTTGCGTGAGGATGGATATGATATTGTGGTCGCATCAGAAGTGATGGCAATTTTATGTCTGGCGACGAGTCGCGCTGATTTAAAACAACGTTTAGGGCGTATTGTTGTTGCTTATAAAACCGATGCAGTAACACCGGTGTATGCCAGAGACTTGAATGCGCAAGGAGCAATGGCAGCTTTATTAAAAGAAGCAATAAAACCGAATTTAGTTCAAACACTGGAAAATAATCTTGCCATTATTCATGGCGGACCATTTGCCAATATTGCTCACGGCTGCAATACTGTCACCGCCACTAAGACAGCCTTGAAACTGGCCGATTATACCGTGACCGAAGCAGGTTTTGGTGCCGATCTGGGTGCAGAAAAATTTATTGATATTAAATGCCGCATGGCGGGGTTGAAACCCTCGGCTGTAGTTTTAGTGGCAACGGTAAGAGCATTAAAATCACATGGTGGTGTCGCCAAAGCTGACTTAAATAATGAAAACCTGCAAGCTTTAGACGCTGGTTTTGTCAATTTGGAGCGTCACTTAAATAATATTACGCAACACTATGGTTTGCCGTGTGTTGTTTGTATTAACCATTTTACTTTTGATAGCGAAGCAGAACTCGCTTTAATCAAGGATAAGTGTGCTGCTTTAGGCGCGAAGTGTGTGGTTTCTAGGCACTGGGCAGAAGGTGGGGCAGGTGCAGAAGAATTAGCTCAAGAAGTATTAAATATTGTAGATAATCGTGAGCCCGGTTTTAGCTACGTTTACGATGATCAGCTGCCGCTTTGGGATAAAATTGAAACCATCGCGACAAAACTCTATGGAGCGGCAAACATTACTGCCAGTCCAAAGGTAAAAGCGGAAATTCAGGACCTACAACAGCAATATGGACACTTCCCAGTCTGTATAGCAAAAACACAAATGTCTTTTTCTACCGATCCAA
>CAYWLM010000161.1:0-4715 GCA_964459125.1 uncultured Methylomonas sp.
GCTTAAGCCACGAGATTCCTGCTAAAAGCATGCAGGAATGACGAAGATAGCTGAGGGTTATGGGTAATCAGGTAAGTTTTTATAAGTAAGAAACGTCTTAGTCTGGTCTGGTTCTTGTTGCCTTAAAATCTCGTTTCCTGGCTGCAATTACAAGGTATATTTCAAATACGTTTCCAGGCGGTATAAAGCTGCATCCATTGAAGATTATCATTATGAAGATATTGATTACTACAATTATTATAGGCCTGTTATCTAGTCAAAATCTGTTTGCCGATACCTCAGGCTCTCAAAGACTGGCACCTGGCTATCGCCCTTTAGCGTTTAAAATTCCCCAGACAGGGAGCTATAATTTGCCAGTTATTGATATGGCTGCAGATGGCGAAGTTTTGACAACAAATCATCAAGTGCGTCATTTGCATGAGTTAATGGGCGACAAAATTACTTTGCTGAGCTTTATTTATTCTACCTGTAGTGATGTTAATGGTTGCCCATTAGCCACACAAGTGTTTCATAAGATCAATCGACGTTTACAGCAGGAGCCGGAATTAGCTGGAAAATTACGTTTGCTGACCTTGAGCTTTAATCCTCAGCACGATACACCCGAGGCGATGCGCGAATATGCGACAAGTTTTACTAATGATAAGGTCGATTGGCAATTTTTAACTACTCAGTCAGAGCAACAGCTAGAGCCTATTCTGGAAAAATATCGACAAGCGATACAGAAAATTTATGATCAGCAGGGACAATTTACCGGCACATTTTCGCATATATTGCGCGTATACCTGATCGATAAGGATAAACAAATACGCAATATATATAGTGTTGCTTTTTTACATGCGGACACTTTGATCAATGATGTCAAGACTCTACTTCATGAAGCCAGTATACAAAAATCAAATGACACGGGCGACTCCAATATACGCTTGCAAACAAGTGATACCAGACAAAACTATTCCGCAAAGGATTATCGAACTCAGTCTGTCGCTTTAACTGATCGTCAGGGACAGCAGGCCGATTTGCTTAAAAATATTAATAATCCTCCTTTAGGCTTACCCGCTGTTGCTATTCCAGCTGATAACACTGTTAGTGCCGCAAAAATAGCTTTGGGGAGAAAGCTCTTTTACGATCGCCGCCTGTCACTGAACAATACTTTTTCCTGTGCCATGTGTCATATACCGGAACAGGGTTTTAGTAGTAATGAAATGGCGACAGCAGTCGGGATAGAAGGGCGCAGTGTACGTCGCAATAGTCCGACTATTTATAATGTCGCATATGCAACGTCCTTGTTTCATGATGGTCGGGAAAATACTCTGGAACAGCAAGTCTGGGGGCCATTATTGGCAGATAATGAAATGGGTAATCCCTCTATAGGCTATGTGATTGATAAAATACAATCATTTAGTGATTATCAAGGTTTATTTGAACAGAGTTTCAATACAGCAGCCAATATGCTCACTTTAGGGCAAGCCATTGCCAGTTATGAACGCAGCTTGAATTCGGCTGATTCACCTTTTGACCGTTGGTATTTTGGCAAACAGGCTGATGCAGTCAATGATTCTGTTAAACGCGGTTTGGCTTTATTTAAAGGCAAGGCTGCTTGTAGTAGGTGCCATATTATTGAAAAAAACTTTGCGTTATTTACTGATAATCAGACACATAACACTGGAATAGGTTATCGTGAATCCATGCAAAAAATACCCGAAAAACAAAACATACAAGTTGCACCAGGCATTTTTATTCAAGTCGATCGGCAGGATATAAGCGCTGTATCAGCTGTAAAAGCGAGTGATATAGGCAGATACGAAATTACGCAAGACCCGCAAGACAGGTGGAAATATAAGACACCTAGTCTGCGTAATATCGCATTAACTGCACCCTATATGCATAATGGATCATTAAGCACATTGAGTGAAGTTATTCAGTTCTATAATCAAGGAGGAGTGAGTAATGAAACACTCGACCCACTTATAAAACCGTTGCATTTAAGCGAAGCTGAAAAAAATGATTTACTGGTATTTTTACAGTCGCTCACCGGGAGTAATATCCAGCAATTGCTTGCAGATGCATATGCAGCGCCGGTCGGGAATTAGTCTGGGGGTTGGCTACAAGAGAAATTTTAAAGGATTGACTTGCGGGATGATATTTACAATTGTAGACATAAGGAAGAGAAGATACCCGTTTTTTCGTGTCAGTTATAATCAATTTTTTATTGGCAATCGATGCCTGGATTGATAGTATAACGACTCGAATAAAGAAACTAGCGTAGAACGATACTAGTCCGTACCTTCTACAATTTTTGAATACTGATATTCTTCAATCATGGCGAATATCTATTACTAGAGAAAATAAGCTTATGCCTACAAATTTACCTGAAATAAAACAACTTCTTGCTGACTGGTATTTGCTTACTTTAGATAATCCAGTATTTGTCGGGGCTTTAGTTATAGTCGTCTGGTTGCTTGTAGCTGTGTTGTATAATTTTAAGATACTGTTTTTAAATAAGAAACAAAAAAAATCAGAACAATTGAATGTTGAATTACAAGCTAAATTAACAGCTGTAGAGCAACAACTACAGCAACAGAAAGATAAACAGGCGATTGATGCTGAACAAATGGAAAAAGATAAGCAGTTAATCGCAGAAATTCAGGATAAAGTTTCACAGCGCAATCAGACAGTAGTTGAAAAAATCAAATTCATAGCGGGAAAATTTGATTTAAGTGAGCAACTTGTGGAATCAGATAAAGGCATGAAAGATGAATTTATCTGGCAACAACAAGATAATATTATTCAGCAATTAAGTGACCGCCTGAGTGTTGCGCAACAAGAAAATGCTAAAGCGAATGAAAAAGACTCCTTAATTAGTGATTTGCAGAATTCATTAGATAAGCAATCTAAACAGTTTGCTCAGTTGGAACAGACAATAGAAATTCAAAAACATGTCCTGCAAGAGCAGCAAAATGAAGTTCAGCAACAATTAAGCAATACGCTTGAAAAGCATCAACTAGATTTCAAACAGCTTATTGAAACTGTGTTAAACCGCCCGGTAGTTCTTGACGTGGAACAGCAATCTCCAGCAACGCCAGAACAAAGTGTTGCGCAGGAAGAACTAACGCCAGAAAATATAACTCAGCAACAGATTTTTGAATTTAACACCGTTGAGCCAGCGACCTCCGAAGCTCTTGAGCCAGTGACAGAGCTAGAAGATATTGCTAAGCAAAAAGAAACGAGTGAGCAGGAGCTTACTTATTTAAGTGAGCCGCAAGTCGAACCAGAGATAGAGCCAGTAAGCCAACACGATCCTTTGATACAAGACTTGTTGAATATAGCTGAACCTACCTTTAGTACAGTGACAGAAAATAAGACTCAGCAATCTGAAGTTAACAAGCCAGCTGATGCTAGAGCTAGCTCTAATGTGGCTGGAAAATTTAAAAGTTTACTGGGTAAAGTTAAAAAGTCAGATACAAAAACTACACCAGAGAACAAAAGTGAATCATTGGCGACAGGCTCTTTAAAAGCACCTGACGCAAATGCAGCGAAAGCACCACCAGCAAGCGTATCTGGAAAATTTAAAAGCCTACTGGGAAAAGCTAAAAAAACTAGCCCTAAAACAGAGCCGGAGCAAAAGACTAAAGTAAATATTGCCGAAGATCATAGAGCCCCAGAGCCAGAGCAAAAGATTGAAGTATTTACTGCTGAAGCCATTAAAGCTCCAGAGGCAGAACAGCAAATTGAAGCTTTTATTGCTGATGATTTTAAAGCGCCTGAAGTAGAAGAAGCTTATGTTGAACCGGATTATGCAACATCTAATTTTAAAGTACCCGGTGTATTTAAAAAATTGTTTGCTAAGGCAAAGAAATAAGTTTTCCTTAAGCGCGTAATACGTATACGTAGGTTGGATAAGCGTAGCGTAATCCGACAGGGTATGGCACGATGTCATGATTAACGGTGTCTTTGCCCGAAATGATAATACATGATGACTTGAAAATGGTTGGTGACGCGTAAGACGGATACGTAGGTTGGATAAGCGTAGCGTAATCCGACAGGATATGGCACGATGTCATGATTAACGGTGTCTTTGCCCGAAATGATAATACATGATGACTTGAAAATGGTTGGTGACGCGTAAGACGGATACGTAGGTTGGATAAGCGTAGCGTAATCCGACAGGATATGGCACGATGTCATAATTAACGATGTCTTTGCCCGAAATGATAATACATGATGACTTGAAAATGGGTGGTGGTTCTGAACGCCGAGCGATTATGAAAAACGCTCGGCGTTGTTTCTTGTATATTTCCCTAAAAATCAGGATTCTGCGGCATAACTACTGTATTAGGAAGGCAGCCCAAAACCGGATTAAGCGGCGGCGTAACTGGTTTCCATCCGTCAGGACATTCTCCCTGTGGATTGTCAGGCACAGGCACAGGCAATGATTCGGCGATACGCTTCGGCAAACAGATAAGCGCCTCTTTATTGTCTCGCTTGGTAACGGGAACCCAGGCATTTGGACAAATGGAATGACGACGGTCAGGCCACCACCAACTATCTCTGTCCTGAAGACCTTCTGGGGGTGGCGCTGTTGTAAGCTGACCTGGTAGACAAATAAGCATCGGGTTGAGCGGAGGAGTTACCGGCTGCCATTCTTCCGGGCAGTCTCCATCGGGTATATTAGGTAACCTACCATTAGGGTCTAGCTGAATATAGAAATTGTTTGG
>CAYWLM010000162.1:0-4684 GCA_964459125.1 uncultured Methylomonas sp.
ATTTTAAAGGTAATAATTCTTGGTGCATAATCGGACATTTCTTCACGAGTTGAAGATAATGCTTTATTCATTTCACCTAAAATATGTAAGCGTCCGGCTTTTGCTTGATCTAAAGCAGCGCTCATGATCTCGGAAGTAATACCATCAATTTTGATATCCATTTGCAAAGCAGTAATTCCTTGTTCAGAACCGGCTACTTTGAAATCCATATCACCTAAATGATCTTCATCACCAACAATATCAGACAATACAGCAAATGCATCGCCTTCTTTAATCAATCCCATTGCGATACCCGCAACCGGTGCTTTTAAAGGTACACCTGCATCCATTAGCGCCAGGCTGGTACCACAAACAGAAGCCATAGAACTGGAACCATTTGATTCGGTAATTTCAGATACTACACGAATGGTATAAGGAAACACTGTCATATCCGGCATAACAGCGGCAACACCACGTTTTGCTAAACGGCCATGACCAATCTCACGACGTTTTGGTGAACCAACGAAGCCTGTTTCCCCGACACTGTACGGAGGAAAATTGTAATGCAACATAAAAGGCTCTTTATATTCGCCAGCCAGTGCATCAATAATTTGTGCGTCACGTTCAGTTCCCAGCGTTGCAACAACTAAGGCTTGTGTTTCGCCACGTGTGAATAATGCTGACCCATGAGCGCGCGCTAAAACACCTGTACGCACCGCAATTGGTCTGACTACATCTAAATCACGGCCATCAATACGCTTTCTATCGCTTAAAATTGCCGAACGTACAACTCTTTTTTCGATTTCTTCAATAATGTCTCGTATCGCTGACTCTTGGTATTGATCATCTGCTGTCAACTTTGCTACCACAGCCGCTCTTATATCGCTTAGCGTATCTTGACGCGCTAATTTTTCAGCAATTTGATAAGCAGACGCAATGGACGCTTCTACTTCAGCAGTAACAAGTGTTTCTAATTCTGTATCAGCAACAGGGGCAATCCAGTTATATAAAGGTGTATTAACTTCAGCGGCAAATTCATTAATCGCCGTAATCGCAACTTGCATATGTTCATGGCCAAATAGCACAGAACCTAGCATAATTTCTTCGCTTAAATTATCCGCTTCAGATTCCACCATTAACACAGCATGTTCTGTTCCAGCAACCACTAAATTCAATAATGAATCTGCTAATTGTTCTTTATTGGGGTTTAAAGCATATTCGCCGTTTATATAACCTACTCTTGCAGCGCCAATAGGGCCATTAAAAGGTAAGCCAGATACTGCTAAAGCAGCCGAAGCTCCTAATAATGCCGGAATTTCAGGATCAACTTCAGGATTCAATGAAACAACGGTGATAATAATTTGAACTTCGTTAGTATATCCATTCGGAAATAACGGACGAATCGGTCTATCAATTAGACGACAAGTTAAAGTTTCCGTTTCCGTTGGACGGCCTTCTCGTTTAAAAAATCCACCCGGGATTTTTCCTGCCGCATACGCTTTTTCTTGATAGTTCACTGTTAATGGAAAAAAATCACCGCCATTGGCAACTTTTTTACCGACTACTGAGACTAAAAGCGATGTACCTTCGACATCAATCATTACTGCACCGCTTGTTTGGCGGGCAATTTCACCTGTTTCAATACTGACTAATTGTTGGCCATATTGAAATTCTTTTCTGATCGGTTTCAGATTCACTATTGTTTTTCCTTCGTATTATAAATTGGATTTGTAGCGTTATAACCCAAGAACAAGGCAATAAAAAAGCGGTACACTGTACCGCTTCTATTATTTTAAGCTTATTTACGTAAGCCTAGACGTGCAATTAAAGATTTATAACGCTCTACATCTTTTCTTTTCAGATAATCCAATAATTTACGACGCTGATTAACCATTCTTAATAGTCCACGACGAGAGTGATTATCTTTTTTATGCGCAGCAAAATGCGGTGTTAAGTGATTAATATGAGCGGTTAATAACGCAACTTGTACTTCTGATGAACCGGTATCTGTATCAGATAAACGGTATTCTTCAACGACTGCTTTTTTTTGTTCTGCTGTAAATGGCATTTTAATCCCTATGATTAGTATGTTATTAGAGCTTTTGCTCTGGTTATATGTTTCCACGATAGGGTGTAGAAACACGAAAAAAATTAATTAAGGTTAAATAATTTTCTAGGCTGTATTTTAGCATTCATTAACATTTCACCCAAGCCTAAAAATTGCTGTTCATGATATAGGCGTCGCAGACCCTCTCTAGAGTCTTCATCAGGTACAGAGATTTGTTGGCCTTGTAAAATTAGCTCAGCATCTGAATACGAAATATTTATCGCAGGAATAGCCTGCAATGGCTTATCTACCGCTATTAATAATGCCTGCAACTCCTTATCTGATTGTATCGCCTGTAATTGCTCGATAGTCATAGCATCCTCTAGTTTGAACTGGCCTGCTGCAGTACGCCGTAATTCTTTTACCGTTGCACCGCACTGAAGATTGTGACCGATATCTTCCGCCAAAGTTCTGATATACGTGCCTTTTGAACACTGCACATCCAGAGTCAATAAGTCATCTGCATAGCCTAAACATTGAATAGCATAAATTGTAATTTTTCTTGCCTTGCGCTCAACAGTAATGCCTTCACGTGCTAATTCATAAAGTTTTTTTCCATTATGCTTTAAGGCGGAATACATCGGCGGAACTTGTTCAATCTGTCCGACAAATGAAGCCAGACAAGATGCAAGATGTTGCTCAGATATTTCTGGAACTTCTTTCACTTCTAGAACAGTTCCATCTACATCACCAGTATCGGTCATGACCCCCAACTGGATAACTGTTTGATAGCGCTTATCATCAGCAAGCATATAGGCTGACACCTTAGTTGCTTCACCCAGGCACACGGGTAGCAAGCCTGTTGCTAAAGGATCCAGACTTCCTGTGTGCCCAGCTTTATTGGCATTATAAAGACGTTTTACTTCTTGCAATGCCTTATTCGAACTAATGCCCGAGCGCTTATCTAACAGGACAATACCATGAATATCACGACCTTTTTTGCGTCTTGCCATGCCTTAGTCATCACCTTCATCTACGTCTGTTGAAGGCCTAGTTTCGACTAGTAACTCTGAGACTCGCATTCCCTTTTCAAAGGAATCATCATAATAAAACTTTATATATGGCACACTTCTTAAGCGCATGCGTTTGCCCATTTCTGAGCGTATAAAAGGTGCAGCATCATTAAGCCATTTGATATTATCTTTCTGGCCCTGTTCGTCCGCACCTAAAGCGGTAATATATATTTTTGCAGACGTAAGATCCTTACTCAGCTCAACTTCGTTAACGGTAATAAAACCAATGCGCGGATCTTTTATATCCTGTTGCACAATGACCGCTAATTCCTTTTGCATTTGCGAGGCAACACGGGCACTGCGCTTAAACTCTCTAGCCATTATAATTCACGCTGTACTTCAAATCGCTCAAATACCTCGATCTGATCACCGACTTTAACATCGTTGTAATTTTTTACACCGATACCACATTCCATACCCATTTTAACTTCAGTTGCATCATCTTTAAAACGACGTAATGATTCCAATTGACCTTCATAAATCACCACGTTATCGCGTAGTACACGAATCGGTAAATTACGTTTAACAAAACCATCAATAACCATACAGCCAGCAATCGAACCAAATTTTGGTGAACGAAAGACGTCACGTACCTCTGCCAGACCAACAATTTTTTCTTTGATCTCAGGTGATAACATGCCACTAAGTGATTTCTTCACTTCGTCAATAGCATCATAAATTACACTGTAATAATGCAAATCAATGTCTTTTTCGATAATTAATTTTCTAGCTGTGGCATCTGCACGAACATTAAAACCCATTAAAATAGCGCCTGAAGCTAATGCCAAGTTGGCATCTCCTTCATTAATACCACCAACCCCGCCATATACGACTTTAACTGATACTTCATCTGTTGATAGATTATTCAGCGATTCACGTAAAGCTTCAAGACTACCCTGAACATCAGTTTTAATAATAATATTTAAATTAGATGTTTCACCAGCTGCCATTTTAGAAAATACTTCTTCTAATTTTGACGCTTGCTGTGCAGCATTACGTGTTAATTTACTTCTGTCTTCTCTATGCTCAGCCAAGTCTCTTGCTGCACGCTCACTGGTAACAACAATAAAATCATCTCCGGCATTCGGCGTACCAGAAAGACCTAAAATTTCCACTGGAGTAGAAGGTCCCGCTACTTTAACGTTGCTACCATTTTCATCAAACATGGCTCTAACACGGCCATATTCATGGCCACATAATACGACCTGCCCTTGCTCCAGCGTTCCTTTCTGGACCATTACTGTTGCTACCGCACCACGCCCTTTATCAAGTCTTGATTCAATTACCAGACCCGATGCTTTACCTTCATTCGGTGCTTTTAATTCAAGAATTTCAGATTGCAAAATAAGCGATTCAATTAAATCATTAACCCCATCGCCTGTTTTTGCAGAAACCTTGATAAACTGCACATCACCGCCCCATTCTTCCGGTACAACACCAATTGCTGAAAGTTCCTGCATTACTTTGTCAGGATTCGCTTCTGGCTTATCCATTTTGTTCATCGCAACAATCATCGGCACATTCGCGGCACGTGCATGCTCTACCGCTTCTTTGGTTTGTGGCATAACCCCATCATCAGCAGCGA
>CAYWLM010000163.1:0-4625 GCA_964459125.1 uncultured Methylomonas sp.
GAATCCGGTTCAATTTTGCGAATCGGATTTTTTGTATTTAGCTTTAGTGTAAGGTAGCAGTGTCGCGTGTATACAATTTCTAAACAATTTAATTTTAGTGCAAGCCATATAATCGAAGGTTTACCTGAGCAACACCCTTGTAGTCGATTGCACGGACATAATTATGTTGTAGAACTGGTTTTAGCCGCAGAAAAGCTCAATGCAACGGGGTTTGTGGTTGATTACAATGAGCTTGCTGTGTTTAAAAATATGATTGACGAGACACTGGATCATCGTCATCTGAATGATGTCTTGATTGGCCCAACTACAGCCGAAAGTATTGCTAAGTATCTTTATGACCATGCCAAACACATATGGCATGAAGTCATTTCAGTCAGTGTGAGTGAAACGCCAAAAACAAATGCCACATATCGTCCTTGACACTAATTATAATAATAAGTCACCATGCAGCGTAATGATCATTCCAACCTAAAGTTTGTAAAAGACAGCTTAAAGCGATTTTTCCCTAACTCGCAGGCTATCGCATTAGCTATTATTTTAATTGTTGGCTTCTTCTTAATTACATCGTTGTCAAATGTGTTAATGCCGGTTTTTATTGCTATTGTTTTAGCTTATCTCTTAGAAGGCGTGGTTAAAAAACTAGAACATAAACTAAAGCGTCTGCCTTCCGTATTTATAGTATTTTTGGCGTTTATGGGGGCTTTTAGCTATTTCTTATTTGGTTTGATGCCGATGTTATATAAGCAATTAAAACAACTCTTGCAACATACGCCGGATATTATTAAGAGCTCGCAAGCTGAAATTTTAAAATTGCCTGAAGCCTATCCTCAATTTATATCGGCTGATAAACTGAGAGATATGATGTTTGCAATACAACAGGAAGCGTTGAATTATGGACAGGAGTTATTAAGTTTTTCAGCTTCATCTGTTGTGGGTATTATCAGTGCATTGGTTTATCTTATTTTGGTTCCTGTATTAATCTTTTTTTGTTTGAAAGACAAATCGGTGTTACTGAACTGGTTTGCTAAATTTATGCCCAGGGATAGATTATTATCGATCAATGTCTGGGCTGAAGTGGATATGCAATTAGGTAACTATATCCGCGGCAAATTTGTCGAAGTCCTTATCATGGGGTTTGCCAGTTATATGACTTTTTCCGCTTTAGGCCTTAACTATGCTGTATTGCTATCTGTTTTTATGGGCTTACAAGTAATTATTCCCTATGTTGGCGCAACCCTGGTAACGTTTCCAGTATTAGGCGTCGCATTTTTTCAATGGGGTTTTAGTGGCGATGAGTTTATGTATATTGTCATTGCTTATTCGATCATACAAGCAATAGATGGTGTTGTATTAGTACCGTTACTTTTTTCTGAGGCAGTCAATTTACATCCTGTTGCAATTATTGTTTCCATCTTGTTTTTTGGTGGTTTATGGGGCTTTTGGGGTGTCTTTTTTGCCATTCCTTTGGCGACATTAGTTAAAGCAGTCACGTCAGCCTGGCCCCGACTGGATGATAAAATGCATACTTTTGATATGTAATACTTGTATCCATGAAAAATACTCAACGATTATTGCTAGTAATGCACAAGTTAAGAGATCCTGAGTCCGGTTGTTCATGGGACAGGAAACAGGATTTTAGCAGTCTTATCCCTTATACACTGGAAGAGGCTTATGAAGTTGTCGATGCGATTGAGCGTGATGATATGCAAGATCTGCAGTCTGAATTAGGTGATTTGCTGTTTCAAGTTGTATTTCATGCTCAACTTGCAGAAGAGCAGGATTTATTTGATTTTGAGCAAGTAGCAGGAAGTGTTGCAGATAAATTAATTCGCAGGCATCCGCATGTTTTTTCAGATGTTGTATATGCCAACGAAACAGAGCAACATCAAGCCTGGGAATCACTAAAAGCATCTGAAAGAGCAAAAAAAGAAGTCGAAAATCATACCATTTTATCCGGTGTTGCAAAAAATTTACCGGCGCTGGTACAGTGTAAGAAAATCCAGGATAGAGCCGCCAATCATGGCTTTGACTGGACTGAAATAGAGCCTGTTTATGATAAAGTTTTAGAAGAATTAGAGGAAGTTAAAGAAGCCTGGCACTCTGGAGATCAGGTACATATAGAAGAAGAGATTGGCGATTTGCTGTTAATTGCTGTCAATCTTGCCCGGCATATGCAGGTAGAACCTGAACAAGCATTGAGAAAGAGTACCCAGAAATTTACCAGGCGTTTTGAATACATAGAAAACAAAGTTCTTCAATCTGGACGTGAAGTTAAGCAATGTGAATTAAATGAATTAGATAGCTTATGGAATGAAGCTAAAATAGCTCTGAAGAAAGTATAATTTAAAAAGTAGGCTTTAGAGTAGCATCAGTCCACTCTATGCAGATCTGTATTAGTTACCAGGTTTTTCCTGGAATAAAAAATAAGTGAGAAAGACACAAAATGACAACTTTTGATAATGTAACGGTAGTTAAAAAAGCAAATATATATTTTGACGGACAAGTAAGCAGTCGTACTATCCAGTTTGCTGATGGAACAGAAAAAACACTGGGATTTATGCTGCCTGGCGAATACACTTTTGGTACAGCGGCAAAAGAAATCATGGAAATCATGGCAGGTGAGCTTGACGTATTATTACCTGGAAGCGAACAGTGGCAAAGTATCACCGCTGGTGAATCATTTGCAGTACCAGCGGATTCAAAATTTCAAATCAACATCAAAACTCCCACAGATTATTGTTGTTCTTATTTAAAGTAATACTATGACTGAGCAGCGCATAATTTCAATAGAAACAAAAATTGCTTACCAGGAAGATACCATAACGCAGCTTAATGAAGTACTGTGCAAGCAACAAACTCAAATTGATGCATTAGAGCGTCTTACGCAACATTTGATCGGTCGAGTACGAGATATGTCAGAGGCTGCAGCTCAATCTGGTGGTATATTTTCGGCAGCTGATGAACGACCACCGCATTATTAAGCGGTTATAAGAGATATTACTTACCTATATAGAGTGCTATTAGCAACACATCACTCATTTTTCAAGAACCTTAAATAAACTATGACTAATAACGATGTTTTGCGTCGCATCCGCTACACTTTCGACTTTGATGATACAAAAATGATTGCCATATTTGCCTTGGCAGATCATCAGGTTTCACGGGAACAAATTAGCGACTGGCTTAAAAAAGATGATGACCCGGCTTATCAGGAATGTGATGATACTAATATGGCGATTTTTCTCAATGGCCTGATTAATGAAAAACGTGGAAAAAAAGAGGGCCCACATGCTGAGCCAGAAAAATCTTTGACTAACAATATCATTTTTAGAAAATTAAAAATCGCCTTAGATTTAAAAGATGAAGATATTATGGCGATATTCGAACTAGTTGACTTTCGTTTAAGTAAACATGAATTAAGCGCTTTTTTCCGTAAGCCAGCACACAAAAATTATCGCGAATGTAAAAATCAGATATTACGCAATTTCCTAAACGGGATGCAGTTAAAATATAGAAAAGAGATCTGAAAACTAGGAGAACTATTTTCAGGTATACATAGTCGTTCATACTTTTAAAAAAAACATATCAAAATTCTAACATACCACAGAGCACGGCAGTTACGCGATATAACACTCAGTGTCTTCTGTGGTAAAAATATAACAATCTTATGCTTACTTAAATTGCTTTTGTCCAATGTACTACAGCGAACACCAGCGATTATTAGACATCCTTTAGGATTTCGCTGCTAAACCATTTGACCTGAGGCAAGCCATCTGGCGCACTCGTTGCCCAGTTCTTTTTCGGCATATTGTTCGTACTTTAACGATTCCTCTTTTTGCAGAATATCACGCCAGCGACCATTGGTGCCTTTATGAATAAATGTCCGTGCTCCACCATCCCAAAAAGCACCGCCCAGTGGTACGCTTTTCGTGGCATTTTGTTTCATATAATCAAAGCTGCAATGCAATAGTATCGATTCCCATTTTTCCTCATCCACAGGTATTTCAAGAAATTCAGCTACGCGACGAATCTCCCCGGGCATATCCTTTTTAAGATTAGCGTAGTGCACAAAACAGACATTCGGAAGATTCCTGATAGCCCACCATGAACGTACGTTTTCCCAGAAAGACCACCAGGGATAGCCATTGTTATCCAGCCAGTCATGATAATACTGCGTTATAGACGTGTGCGGTTTTTCAATAGCAGGGCCAATTCTTCCGGGAGTATCATTCAGAGCCTGATACCAGGCATCGTTCGCAGTCGCATGATGGTTGTACAGACTCCAAAGAATATCACGACCATCTCTACCAATGTAGATGTATTTTGCCCTTGCTGAAAAAACCAGTGCATCCACAGGTAAATGCGTTTTGACAAATCGACGCTGTGTCTGCGCTTCAATAACAGACAGTTTTACTTTTTTCTGCGGTACCCGGAGATCTAGCCAGGGTGACATTTCCGCCACTTCTAAATCATCAGCTCCATTGAATAGCAATTGAGCGATGATTTGCTGCATCCATGTCGTTCCTGATTTGGCATAAGTTGCGATAATAATATCGTTGTCTCGAAACTTAAAATCATTCCATATTGTGGAGTCAAAATGGTGATTTTGAAACTCCCGGGTTTTT
>CAYWLM010000164.1:0-1981 GCA_964459125.1 uncultured Methylomonas sp.
CGATCAACTGCATATTCTTTAACAATACCGCCAAAATCAAGCTCTAATCCCGGCTCAGGAAATTCAAGATGCGGCGCCGACCAGTTTAAACGTTGCCAGCCCATTCTATTGCGTATAGCTGCTATTTGTTCTTCATCTGGCAGGGCATGTTGTTGAAACTGCCAGATCTGGCGCAAAACGCCGGAAGTAATATCAAATAATCCATCGCTTTGTTGATAACAGGTTGCAGCATAATTTAATAAACTAACGGTTTCATTATCCACCTTGATTTGTCCGCCTTTTGCAGCTAGACGATTGATTGCTGATAACAGGCTATCAGGCCGGTAACGTGAATATTTTTGTTCCAGGCGATTAACATCGCTGATAACCGCAGCTGAAATATGTTTGGCTAACCGGGTATTTTGTGCATATAGCTGAATTGTACAGGTTGTTCCCATTGCCTTGAATTCATAATGATATAATTGCATCGTTCTAAAGCGGCTTTCTTATCTGTTTAGAAACTAAAATTCCAGGTAACACTTAAGGCACCATCACGCGCTAGCTGATAACCCTTAAAATCATCACCTGCGGGTTGCAGCCATTCGAAACTAACGCTATTTCCCACCAGATCACCTTTTACCACGCGTGCTGTTAAGCCAAAACCAACATCCAAGAAACTGCCGCCATAATTATCTGGGTAATCCATAGGTCCAGCTTCGGCATTAAAACCGTTATAGTCGCCGTGTATTGAATCCTGCCAGGTATAAACGCCGCGTAATGATGCAGAGAGCCACGGCGTGATATTATAACTTCCCCATGTTGTCGCCTGGAAAATATTGCCCAGTCGATAACCGGTGCTGTTTTCCTCTTGCATGCGTATAGTTCCACTGAGCTGTGCTCCCCACGACCAATCAGCGTACATACCGTTATAGGTCAGGCTGGGTAAAAAATCCCAGGTTCCGCTACCCAGTTGCATTCCAAAATGTACCAAACCACCGTCTGTTCGTGCAATCCTTCTAAACTCCAGATCCATAGCGCCTGTGGGTGCGCTAAACATTAACCCCGCATGCACTTTATGCCCCGGCTGATCCCAGACATCAACTAAAGCCCCGAACAGGGTATCACCTACTCCTCCTGTTTCATGTCCACCCACGCCAGTATGTTCATGTACATCAAGTCTTGGGGGGGGGCGTCCCTCCAGTTCACGCAAATTCATACTCATGGACACAAACTGTGGCATTAACATCAGGTTTAACCAGTCGGTGGGGGCATACATGATATTTATCATGCTCATGGTCATATTCATGTCACTAGGTGTAAAGCGACAGGGTAGCGCATCGCTACAGCCATTCTGTACCACTTGCAGATCACTTGCAGAATTTTTACCATGGCGCATCCCTCCACCCCTACTACCATACATAAATTGATAACCGATCATCCAGCTATCCGCTTGTGGCATCATATGGGCAAAACGCAATCCTGCCGGGGCATAATGCATATGTTGCTGGTGGTCGCTGTCGTGATGATGATGATGGGTATTATGACTTATCGAATTAGCCGCTGCGGACAGGTCAACTGTTAAGGCTGCACTGGCGACATAGTAGTTAAAATCTGCGTAGGCACCTTCTCCACCACCGCCTAGTTTCAGACCGCCGGCATGTGAGTAATATTCAAAGCTGGCTTGTAAGCCAATCCCGCGAGAAAATTGTTTGGCAATGCTCAAGCCGCCACTAAGTGCGCCGAAACCTGATAGCCGGTGGTCACTGGAGAAATTATCAGGCAATTGTGATGCATCAAATGGGATGGTTTTACTACGTACATTAAGTTCACTTTCATCAACCAGATTGCCTTGGGCATCAAGCAAATTAAAATTTTCATCACGAACATATTCTACACCGTTATCCGGATTGCTGGCATCGACCCAGATTTCACGCCCCTGATCATCGACTGCCTGCTGACTATAAGCTTGTTCTACGGTTAAATAAGGCTGATAAAAATTAGC
>CAYWLM010000164.1:2081-4578 GCA_964459125.1 uncultured Methylomonas sp.
AGCGGTCACGACTTTATAGGGATTACCCAGATAGCCACTGCTGTTAATATAGCTAAGGGTCGCATCTAGTACTGCGTTTTTATTCAGTATCTGGCTAATGCCAACACTGCTAGCCCAATCCTGGCGATTACCATGAAAAATCTCGGAACCGCCGCGTATTTCGATTTGATCTGTATAAGCTGTTTTTGTTATGTAGGGTGTTGCATCATGGTCAAGTATGGCCGATGTTTTGCTATAGGTATAATTGACCCCGGCATTCAGGCTGGTAAGTTTTTGATTTAAATCCCAGCGCCCGATAAGTCCACCAAACCCTGAAGTATAATCACGTTCTACCGAGACTCCTCCAGTCATGTCCAGAGCTGCTTCATCCCACTCATAGCCGAGCTTTATATCTACTTGATTTCGGGTTTCCGGGGATGCTGTTGATAACACCAGAACAGTTTGAGTATTGGGTATTGCGGCTTGCCCGGAGCTGAATTGACTGAGTGGCAGTAAATCCTGATTCAGCGCAATATTACCGGTGATTATCGGTGAGGCTCCAACCGTAGTAATGCCATCTGGAGTATTGACTAAAATGGGCGAATTCCCTCCTGTTACTATAGGTGCTGTAGTAACAGGTGTTGCACCCGACCAGGTGTCTTGCACATAATTAAAGGCAAATTTGATTCTATCAGCCAGGCTTAGATTAGTTCTTAAATGAATAGTATCTACTTCAATCGGAGCCAGACCACTATTTATATTGATTAAGTCACGCTCGCCTTCCTGATAATGACTGTACTGGAAATCGACATTGTTGTTTTCCAGAGCCTTGACGGGTGAAGAGACGAGTCCTGGTAATACTAATGCGGCGGAGGTTAAGGCTTGTAGCGCATTATTTTTAGCAGGAGCAGGGCGTTTAATAGCAGCCACAGCCACCGCCACCGCCAGCACTAATGGCTCCTGCTGCTTCACGACTACCATACACATGGCCACGCAAATTGCTCTGCATAGGATAAGGGTCGATAGCCATATGTGGTTTGGCCAGATTGCCTCGTTCCCAGGGCGCTACTGAGCTACAGGCGACTGATGACAATAGTATAATTGTCGATAACAGTAATTTGAGCGGATTAGTTATGTTCATTAATAAACTTGGATATTATCGATCATTAGCGTGTGCATTGCTGCTTGAAATGCCGGATGATGCCACGCTCTACCTTGATATCCTGGCTGTATAAATAGCTTATACTGTGCTGATAAAAGGTAAGTGTTTTTTAGCGAGAGCTTGTGTTACTGACCAAAGCTGCAACTATGTATTAGCAGAATTGCTCTATGAGCATGGCGAATAATTACTGTGCCTCATCTGTCATAACAGGCTCAGCTAACAACTGCTGAACTTGATCAAGCAACTGCTCACTATCCCCAGAGCGAAAACCTAAATGCACATAACGGATGACACCGTTGCGATCAATTAGATAGGAAGAAGGCATTGCGCGCACATTCAAATCGGTTGCACATTGTTTTGTCTGGTCACTTGCTAACATAAATTCTGCAGGATAGCGTTGTAAAAAATCTGTAGCATCTGCTACATGCTCATCCATGTTAACTCCAATTACCACAAGCCCGTCTGCCTGCAGATCACGATGCAGTTGATTCAAAAATGGAAATGATTTGGCGCAGGGCGGGCACCAGGAAGCCCAAAAATCCAGATACACAACTTGGCCTGCATACTGCTTAAGATCCGTTTTTTGCTCAGATGTCAGTGAGCTCAGTGCGCAGGGTGGGCTAATTTCACCTGATTCGCCAGCAGATGCAATAGCGTTAAAGCTGATGACTGCCAGGCTAGTCAAGCATAATGTCCGTTTTGCTAACAATCTCAGCAAAAAATAACAGGATTTGAAGGTAAACATGAGTTGCATTTACTGAAATTGTTTAACGACAAGATCCGTGCCAGTATGTATGTCATCCGCAGTTACACAATGCCAGATTAAATCAAATTGTCTTGGTCCCGCAATAGTTTTATCCAGCATAACCGCGTAAGCCCCAGGACCAGCAGCTAATTCAACAGGCTGACTATAATTGGCATCACCTGAAACAGGATCAGTAATACTGGTTGCTTTATTGCCTTTATAAATTTGCACGCTAAGCAATAATCCATCAACAGGCGCTGATTTATCTCTAAGCTGTACAAATAGTTTTGCAGGCTCTCCATTGCCATCATCAAAACAGGTCATTAGTGCTAATGCAGTTGCACTGGGATTGTTACCTCCCGCATCTATTGTTGCTAGACCTTCATAAGAATGTGCATGTGCAGTGCTATATATTCCAAAGCTTAATATAGCCGCGCTAAGGGCTACTTTGTTTATTAATCGAGTTGTCATCGTTTATCCTCATTTTTTAACACATAAAAATTAAGATTATTATATTACACAAAAGTACTTTTTTTTAAACTGCTGTACAATTTAACTTTAATAAAAAACTCCTGTGTATTAAGCACAGGAGTTTTTTAAGTGAATAAATA
>CAYWLM010000165.1:0-4552 GCA_964459125.1 uncultured Methylomonas sp.
AGATTTTTGAAGCACCTGCACATGAATTAACGGCGGCCTATGTAAATGGTAGCCGTGGCTAGTTCTTAGGAATCAGCATTTAATAAAACCCTAAACTAAATTATATCCCGCATGGAGCTTGCGGAATACGGGGAATTGAGTACGCTGCACTTGCCAAAATAGACTGCTGTGCAACTAAGGAGGTTAGGCGTCCTATATTAGACCGTCGCTAGATATCCAGAGCTCGTAGTGTCGTGGACGAATCTTGTTTGAGGATTCAAAGCCCTGCATGTATTTCGTCTCTAGTTTCAGAGCCAATGAAGAAAGGTCATTGGCAATCTTTTTGACTTCCAGTTCCTCTGCACGCTTAAAGTAACGCAACTCAGTAACTGATGGGCCTACGTCAAGGCGTTGAACACCAGGAACAACAATATTAGCGAGATTTCCTACTTCGTCCGCTAGTCATTTTGTCTGCAGCCGCTGAGATTCATCTCGAATGTGGAAGTATATATGCCTAGTCTGCTTGCTTATACGACTGCTTAGCCGCAACTATGAAAAAGAAGCAGCGAGTTCATTTAAAAGTGCAACATAAATGCCATGACAAAATTCAACCGCATCTTCAGAATTAGATTCCCATGATGATGTCCAAGAAACATGTGTTTGAGAGTTATTAGACGAAGTAGATAGCTTAATGGCGCCAACTTGATCTCCATCTCTATCACCTACTTTACCCACGCTCGTGATTACATTTGGTGCCTAGGAAAAGTCATAAAAATTATTGAGTCTTGACCAAACATCAGAAATCGGCGCATCTATATCGATAGATTGACTGGCTTCTGGCATATTGCTCTTCTCGGTTCGAGCTAACGCTGTTGTAGGCAGTTGCTCAAGTGTATTCAGACTAGGCTTTAGTAATTTGCATTGACAAACTTGCCATGTGGTTTACTTTTGGCAAACTGGTCAACCCAAATTAATGACCTCAATTTTAACATTTATTACGCCTAACTTGGTGTTGCCTATTGCGTTGAATGCTGACTTTGACAAATCAATTAGCCGACCTTTTACAAACCGCCCACGGTCATTAATTTTGACAACAACGCTTCTTCCATTTTTTGTGTTAGTTACCTTGACTTTTGTGCCAAGGGGTAGCTTTTTGTGAGCTGCAGTTTTTTCTGACTGCTTAAACGTTTCACCACTTGCTGTTTTTTTATTTTGAAATTTCATTGCATAAAATGATGCTTTTCCTGTTTGTGCAAACCCCTTTCTTTTAACGGAGTTTTTATCAGGAACACTGGAGCAAGCTATGAACAACATAGATAACAAAATTAATAATATTCTTTTTCCAATTATCACTTCAATTCCTTCATCATAGTTTCTGGTCGAATTTCACATAAGCAGTTATTAAGCGAACTATCATATCATACACTTTAAATTCTATTTCACACATCAATAACAGTGATGAAAGCCACTAATGCTAAAAATCAAGTAATCAGATTTCTTAATATTCCCTGTCAGTCAGGTTAAAAAGTGAACGATTTAGAAATCAAAAACTCTGCCCCTTGTCTATTGTAACGACCTTTTGGCAAGCATTGTGGTTGTTTTCTACGAAGCTTTCTTTTTCAGTCTTATAATAAATCAAGCTGGCTAAGGCAACTCGCAATAAATAACACACCCATCTAGCTTGTCTTTTTGTCCGTCTTCCGCGTTATAGAAATAGTTACGTAGCCTGCTATGCGCCTATTTCTACATCTTGAAGACAAACAAAAATCCTGCGCAATATGGGTAGTTTATTTATTGCGCGTTACCTAAACCCTTTAACTTTTGCCATACGCAGTCGAAGAGGCTTCAATATGATTAAAATTGCTATTACACAGATGAATTCAACCGTTGCTGATTTTACCGGCAACACAAAAATAATGATCGAAGCTATGCAGGAGGCTACACATGAGAATGCTGATCTTCTGGTGTTTCCTGAATTAGCAGTTTGTGGTTATTATCCTTATGATTTAATTTATGAACCTTTTTTTATACAACAATCAGATTTAGCTGTATTGAATTTACTTAAAGCTTCAAATCAGTTTCCGTCACTAAACTGCATTTTTGGTACGGTGCGTCGCAATAATAGCTCAGGAAAACCTTTTTATAATGCCCTTCTGGTTATTAAAAATGGTGAAATTATCGTTGAATACTACAAACAGTTGCTGCCTACATATAATGTATTTGATGAAAGCAGACATTTTGAGCCTGGCCCTGAATTACCATGTTTAATTACAGTGAATAACATTAGAATTGGATTAATGATCTGTGAAGATAGCTGGAATGATTCTGAGCAAGAATACCCTGTAAACCCTTTTAAAGGCTTAATGGAACAAAACCCTGAGCTGGTCATCATTATCAATGCCAGTCCATCAAATATAGGTAAGCGGGAGCAACGATATTGTATTATGTCGAATGTTGCCAAACGATATCAACTACCGTTACTCTCAGTTAATTCAGTCGGCGGTCAGGATAGCCTGGTATTTGATGGCGCGTCATTTGCAATATCTGACAAAGGTGATGTTATCTATGAAGCAGCACAATTTAATGCCACTCAGGAATATATTAGTTTTGCGGCAAAAGCCTTTAATAATTATTCCTCAATTTCTCAGGCAATTTCCAATAATGAACTGGCTTTAAAGCAAATCATATTAGGATTAAGAGATTATGCCCGCCGATGCGGATTTAAAAAAGTGGTCATTGGATTATCGGGTGGAATTGATTCTGCCCTCACCCTAGCTTTAGCCGTCGAAGCATTGAGTGCTGATAATGTTATCGGCATTACCATGCCTTCTGTTTTTTCAAGTATAGGCTCGGTAACTGATTCTGCAAAGCTTTGTGAAAATTTAGGAGTAAAACTGATTAGTCACCCGATAAAAGAATTGGTAGCACAATATTCAATAGACTTCAGCACGGCTTTTAACAAGGCGTTAAAAGGACTTACATTAGAAAATTTACAAGCCCGGATTCGCGGCACAATCTTAATGGAATATTCCAATGAATTTGCTGCTTTACTGTTATCGACGGGAAACAAATCTGAAATATCAATCGGTTATTGCACGCTCTATGGCGATACTAATGGCGGTTTAAACCTGATCGGTGATCTTTATAAAACAGAGGTTTACAGTCTATCCAGATACATCAACACGCAGGCTGGATATGATGTTATCCCGAAAGAAATCATTAACAAAGAACCTTCAGCTGAATTAGCACCTGAGCAAAGAGATACCGACACTTTACCACCCTATGAGATTTTAGATGAAATTCTTAAATATTTAATTGAAGGCAAACAATTATCAAACATTGAATATGCTCACGTAAAAAATTATGTCACTCAATTAGATGAAACTGACCCTGCGCTGGTTAATAAAGTTAGAAAAATGATTGCCCATAATGAATATAAGCGTCATCAGGCAGCACCGATTATCAGACTGCGTGCTAGAGCTTTTGGTAACGGCAGACAAATGCCTATTACTGCAAAATATTAGATGTTCTGGCTCTGACCTGATTTAAAACTTTAACAACAAAATCAAAAAAACCTATATTAAATTGCTGGTTAGCTCTTCGCGAGTAGGTACTGGTGTGTTAAATTTTACTCGTTATTTATCATTGGCTGGAACCTGCCTAAACTGTAATGGTCAAGTAAAATGGGCACTTTTTTAAACCCTTTCTGGATAAAAAACTTGTCCAAATTGCGGAAAAAGCGTTCTGCTAGGCTGTTTTATCCCAGCAATTTCCTTTGCGGTTTGCTTTGTAAAGTGATGTGCGCATATGATCCTGAATACTCCAGATCCACCACCTGACGTGAAAATAAATCAATAGCCACGGCCACATAAAGCCAGCCCTCGAGTGTCCAAACGTAGGTAATGTCTGCTGTTCAGACTTTATTAGGCGCGTCAACGGCAAACTTACGATCCCGCGTATTTTCTGAAATCGCCTCCTTATGGTCACTGTCTGTGGTGACTTTAAATCTCTTCGGGTAGCGCACTTTAAGCTTCAACTCTTGCATTTAGCGCCGCACTTTATAGCGTCCTGCTTGAATACTTAAATCGTTAAAGGCGTCAGATAAACGACGTCTGCCATACACTTGCTTATTTTCATAAAACAGTTGCGCAAGTTTGGCTTTAATCCTGGCTTCTACGGAAAGCCTTTAATGTCTTAACGTTTTATCTTGGCTAAATTATTGAAAGGTCGCTCTGAGCTGAAACCCGTTATTCAGAAAACCATACACCGAAAGACAAGCCATCAATACATTGCAGAAGTCAGATTGGTATGTGATTCATCTACTTGCAAATCAGAAATAATGACGTTAGTGGACTAAAAAATTAGATGTGTCGTAAATAATCATCATCTAATAGCAGCTGATTTCTTGCTGGGCCAATAATCAGTTTCCAGCAAGCTTGGGATCATAAATATAGTGAGCTTTATAAAATCCGAAGAAGAAAGTTTTACAGCAAGATAAAGCCACCCCAAGCACATAACATCACCCCTGCTGCTTTACTAATGAGTTGTTCATTGGCAGGCAAGCTCTTTTCCA
>CAYWLM010000166.1:0-1800 GCA_964459125.1 uncultured Methylomonas sp.
ATGGGTACACATGGGCTTTATGTGTGGCTAAGTTATGGCATCGCCTTGGTAATATTTATTTATAATATCATCTCAGCTTATTGGCTGAAAAGGCAGTTTTTTATTAATGCAAAACGTCGTCTAAGACGTGAACAGGGAAGAGTATGACCCCAAAAAGAAAAAAAAGATTAAGCATTATTTTAGGCTTGGTATTCGGCACTGCTTTAATTGTGGGCCTGGTAATGTATTCTCTGAGTGAGAATATTAATTTATTTTATTCAACTAGCCAGATTGCTGAGGGGGAAGCGCCAGTAGGCGCTAGAATTCGTGCAGGTGGAATGGTAGTTGATGGCAGTGTAAAAAGGGCAACTGATTCATTAAAAGTACAGTTTGCAATAACTGATTTTGAGCATCAGGTCGTGGTCGAATTCACCGGTATTTTGCCGGATTTATTCCGTGAAGGGCAGGGTATTATTGCGCAGGGAAAAATGGATGCGAATGGCATTTTCCAGGCAGACGAAGTATTAGCGAAACACGATGAGAACTATATGCCGCCAGAAATTGCAGAGTCGATGAAGAACAAGCAGGAGGCGGTCAAATGATCCCTGAAATAGGTGAGTTTGCTCTGATTATAGCTTTATTTGTATCAGTCGTTTTAGCCTTGATACCTATGTATGGTGCATCGACAGGTAATGAAATGTGGATGACTTATGCCAAGCCATTGGCAATGGGGCAGTTCTTTTTTGTTGTTATCAGCTTTATTTGTTTAGGCTATGCATTTTCTCAGGATGACTTCTCCGTTGTGTATGTTGCACAACATTCCAACAGCCAGATGCCAATTCAATTTAAATTGAGTGCGATCTGGGGTGGGCACGAAGGTTCTTTGCTGTTATGGGCACTTATTTTAAGTGGCTGGACTTTTGCAGTCAGTCGTTTTAGTAAAGCATTACCACTGGATATGCTGGCCCGTGTTTTATCTGTGATGGGTATTGTGGCAACGGGTTTTATCTCGTTTTTATTAATTACATCCAGCCCCTTTGCCCGTTATTTGCCCCGCTTTCCAGCAGATGGTGCAGATTTGAATCCTTTATTACAAGACTTTGGTTTAATTGTTCATCCACCCATGCTGTATATGGGATACGTCGGATTTTCGGTTGCCTTTGCCTTCGCTATCGCTGCCTTATTATCTGGTAGAATGGATGCTGCATGGGCGCGCTGGGCAAGACCCTGGACCAATATTGCCTGGGCATTTTTGGGCATGGGAATTACTTTAGGTAGCTGGTGGGCTTATTATGAATTAGGCTGGGGTGGCTGGTGGTTCTGGGATCCTGTTGAAAACGCCTCATTGATGCCTTGGCTGGTTGGTACAGCGTTAGTGCATTCTTTAGCTGCCACTGAAAAGCGCGGAGTGTTTAAAAGCTGGACTTTATTATTAGCTATTTTTGCTTTTTCTTTAAGTTTATTAGGCACCTTTCTGGTTCGCTCAGGGGTATTGACCTCCGTACATGCTTTTGCCAGCGACCCGGAGCGTGGCTTTTTTATCTTAATGTTATTAGCCTTGACAATGGGCGGCTCGCTAACCTTATATGCACTTAAAGCGCCTAATGTAAAAAGTGAATCAAGCTTTTCCTGGCTGTCCAGAGAAGTATTTTTACTGATTAACAATATTTTTCTGACAGTGATGGCGGTAACGGTACTATTAGGAACCTTATATCCCTTATTGATTGACGCCTTGGGATTAGGGAAAATTTCAGTAGGCCCGCCTTATTTTAATGCTGTATTTGTGCCTATTATGTGTGCCATGGCAATTGCTATGGGAGT
>CAYWLM010000166.1:1900-4537 GCA_964459125.1 uncultured Methylomonas sp.
TATTATGGAATGATGGTCGCCCATGTTGGCGTTGCCGTAACAGCAATAGGTATCACGCTAGTATCAACCTATAGTGAAGAACGTGATATGCGTATGCAAAAAGGTGATAGCGTTGAACTTGCAGGTTATCAGTTTACTTTTCAAGGAACGCATGTAGTGAAAGGTGCTAACTATATGGCAGACCAGGCAACTATAGTGGTTACGGAAGATGGTAAATCTATCGTGACCTTAAGCCCGGAAAAACGTCGCTATAATGTTAAAAATGCCATGATGACTGAAGCAGATATTGATCCAAGTTTGTTCCGGGACTTATATGTCGCATTAGGGGAGCCACTGGAAAAGGGTGCTTGGGCAGTTAGAATACATTATAAACCTTATGTACGCTGGTTATGGCTGGGTGGAATATTAATGGCTTTCGGAGGCTTACTGACTGTTGCAGATAAACGTTATCGTCAACGCAGCGTCAAACTGGAGGCTACGCATGCCTAGATTGCTATTATTTATACCCTTATTGTTATTTTTTGTACTAGCCGCTTTTTTATGGAAAGGTTTAAGTATAGACCCCAGAGAATTGCCTTCTGCATTGATAAATAAACCTTTTCCAGAATTTAGCTTGCCTGCCCTACAACAGCCAGAGCGTATTTTAACTAAAAAGGACTTTATTGGTCAGCCGGTGTTAGTTAATGTCTGGGCAACCTGGTGTCCTTCTTGTCGGCAAGAACATGAGCAATTGCTGGTAATAGCGCAGGCAGAGGAAATTCCTATTATAGGATTGAATTATAAAGATGAGCGTGATTTGGCTTTGCAATGGTTACAGCAACTGGGTAACCCATATCAGTTCAATATTTATGATGAAGAAGGTATGCTGGGTCTGGACTTAGGAGTTTATGGCGCACCAGAAACTTATTTACTGGATGCTCAGGGTATAATTCGTCATCGCCATGTGGGTGTGTTGATTGCACAGGACTGGCAAGAATTAAAACTGATAATCAAAGGATGGGGCAGTGTTGAAAATTAAAATAATATTCGGTTTATTGATACTGTTAAGCAGTTTTATGTTATTAGCTGCGATCGATGTATATCAATTCGATGATCCAGAAAAGGAAAAGCGTTTTCAACAGCTGACTTTTGAATTACGCTGTCCTAAATGTCAAAACCAGAATATTGCCGATTCAAAAGCAGAAATTTCTCAGGATTTACGCACTAAAATTTTCCAGATGCTGAATGCAGGTAAAAATGATAATGAAATTGTCGATTATATGGTCGAGCGTTATGGCGACTTTGTACTCTATGAGCCACGAGTAACACCACAAACCTATTTGTTATGGTTTGGTCCAGCTGTGTTTTTATTATTAGGTATGCTGGTTGTCACGTTGATTATTCGTAGCCGTAACAAAGCTTATAAAGAAGCTAATGATCATGAGCCATCGCTATCTGATAGCGAAGCCAAAGCTCTGGATGCTTTGCTTAAAACAAAACAAGGAAAAAAATAATGATGACACTATGGATAGTTATTGCAGCAATGTTATTGCTGACAGTTATTCTATTATTGTGGCCCTTAGCAATTTATCAGGGTACGCAAAACAATGAGCAAGGTCTTGCGCAGAAACAGAAAAATATCAGTATATTTCAGGAACGCCTGGCAGAACTTGAAAGTGAACTAACACAAGGCACTCTTGATTCATCCACTTTTCAACAGTTAAAAACAGAACTAGAAAAAACCTTATTAGGTGATGTGCAGCTTGCAGAGCAGCCTATGGCTAAAACAGCTAACAACCCTAGTATCCAGCATTGGCTGATCATGGCTATTATTGCAAGTGTGTTTATTCTGGGTAGTCTGGCAACGTATAATAGTCTGGGGGCTAGTGAAGAATATCAACAATATTTAGCATTAGCTGATAATCCAGAAGAACATCAGCAAGAGGCTCTTGATTTTCCGACCGCATTAATTGCGTTAAAGGCAAAATTAGCTGAAGACCCCGAAGATATTGAAAAATGGTTTCTGCTAGCAAATACCTATGCTGCGATGAGCGATTTTCAGCAGGCGGGCGATGTATATAACCGAATCGCAGGCATGTTAGGAGAAGATAACCCAGGCTATGCAGCGGCAAAAGCAGCTTACGCACAGATGATGTATCAAGTGGCTGGTGAACGAATGATTCCGGTGGTAAAGATAGCCATTGATGAAGCTTTAAAAGTTGACCCAGAAGAGCCTACAGCATTAATTTTGCAGGGCCTGGATGCGTATCAGCAACAATCCTACACAAAGGCAATTGCCTCGTGGGAAAAAGCTAAAACCAAAGCTGGGAAAGCACAGGTCAGCAATTTTATTGACCCTGCTATTGCTGAAGCGCGTAGACAGTCAGGTGAATCAGCCCCTGTGCAACAAGCAAAACCAGCACAAGAAGCTGTTGCAGCAACAGCAAGCATTAAAATTAACCTGGATATTAGCCCTGCATTGCGAGCTAAAGTAAGCGGCCAGGATCGTGTGTTTGTTTTTGCCAAAGCGGGTATGCCTATGCCATTAGCTGCAGAGCGATTGCAAGTACAGGATTTACCCATTACTATCATACTGGATGATACAAAAGCGGCGATGCCTACAGCAAAAATTTCCTCGGCTGAGTTTGTTGATATTAC
>CAYWLM010000167.1:0-4452 GCA_964459125.1 uncultured Methylomonas sp.
GCTAAAAGCATGCAGGAATGACGAAGATAGCTGAGAGTTATGGGTAATCAGGAATCCATTTAAGTACTTTTCCGGGAAACCTTTAAATTATTATTAATATCACGACTTTGGCAAATGAGCTCATTGCCTGAAAAGTCTTGCAAAGACTTAGCTGATCTATCATACAGAACAACATTTACCGTTGCAGCGAGGTTCATGCAGCCGATAGTCGGCACATAGACAACGGCATCCGCTCTATCTATGACTTCCTGACTAATCGTACCGTCTTCGGGCCCAAAAATATAAAACGCATGACACGGGTGCTGGTACTCAGGTAATGGTATTGCGTTCTCAGCAAATTCAACACACACTATTTTCATATTCTTAGACATATTATCTAAAAGGCATGTGACTTCAGTGAGAGGAATATTTTGACTTATTTTACGACTCATATCCACGCTAGAGGATTTAAGTTTTAACGCTCGAGGATACCGCTTCCCAGTAAAAAAAACACTATCGACTCGAAAGTTACCTGCTGCACGCATTACAGAGCCGACATTTTCCGGGCTTTTGGGTTTAATTAACCCGATGCTAACTTTTGATTTTTGCAATTGGCTATATTACCTTTAAATGTAAATTAAGAGCTAAAAAATAGAAACCAGCTTACTTGTCCAGCTGGAGAAGGAATAACAAACGAACTGTATAATCAAGCTTTAATAATCCCAGGCCTCATGCTTTAAAGGCGACTTATTCAGCAGCATCCTATAGCTACGCCACTGGGGTAAGATCCTATCCATATGATTTTTAAATGCCTCATTATGCTTACGCTCTAATAAATGCACCATCTCATGTACCAGGATATATTCAATACACTCAACAGGCTTCTTAGCCAGCTCCAGATTTAGCCAAATACGCGCGGCTTGAATATTACAACTGCCCCATTTGGTTTTCATCTTTCTAACCCCCCAGTCAGTAACCTGCACACCCACTATAGGCAGCCATTTATCCAATAAACCAGAGATGCATTGCTTTAGCTCAGCTCTATACCAGGCGGTTAACAAGTGTTCTTTGCTTGCAATAGAAGCGCCGGGGTTAACATTCATCTTAAGCTTGCCAATCTGCAAGACACTTATCTTAGGCTTCCCCCTGCACTCAATTAACTCAAGCCGGTAAGGTCGTCCAAAAAAGTAATGACATTCACCTGAAATATATTGTCTTTCAGACTGACGCGGCTGATCTTTAAAATCCTGCTGCTGCTTTTTAATCCAGCTCAGTTTAGCAACCACCGCCAGCCGCACATTGTCATCGCTTACATGTTCAGGCACCGCCACCCGCACATGACCGTTGGGAGGATAAACGGCAAGATGCAGGTTTTTAATCGCCTTTCTAACGACTTGAACATCAATACCACTCACAGTCAGCCAGTGTTTAGTCTCACTCATTAATCATACTCAGACTGGTTTTTAATTAAAGCAATAACCCCTTCAAGATTTTCACCATACTCGCCCAACTCATCTTTAATAGCATTTTCAACATCACGCATTTTAAAGCGGTTATGTTTCCAGTCCGCCTTCTTGGTGTAACGGACGGCGGTATCAATACGTGCAACTAAATCTTCATTATTATTCAGATTGTCATACAACGATTGCTTGCCTCGGGTATCCATAGAATCTGGATAAGACTTTCCCCCAGTTGACTGAGAAATCTCTGCTGCCAGTTCTTTTACCTTTTTTAAGTAAGTTTCATAGTCAATCGCTTCTTCGCGGCGCTGCGCAATCAAGGCGTCTAATAGCTCAGACATTTTTTCATAATATTTCGGGTTGATCGGTTGCTCGTCGATAATCACCTTGCGTATATTATTTTCGATAGTCTCGGCCATTGCTTCAGGGATTTTCCTGCTCGATGGCTCGGCTGGATTGAGCCTGGCTTTTTCAACAATTAACGCAATTAAACCCAGTTTTTCAAAATTAACTACCGTTTCACTGTCTTCAGCGCGGATATAAGTATCAATCAATCTGCGCATCGCTGGCTCGTACTGCTTCATGTCCACTTCATCTTTAGAGGCTTGCTTTATCTCCTGCCGCATAATACTGAAATGCTCTACCTCATCCTTAATCACTATAATTTCTTGGACACTATAGCCCGCCTGCTGCATCTCATTTGCCATATTGGCATAAGCTCGCACCAATGCTGCGACGTTTTTATATAACGCCACCCGCTTGGCTTCATTCAGCTTTAAATCGCCGGCTATGGCAACATCACCACAAAAGTAACGGATGTAGTTAATCAGCTCCTTGGGCTGTAACACCGGTTCGCACAGGGCTTTTACTGTTTCTCTGGCTTCTTCCAGCTTATCTTTGCAGGTCTCCAGCCGATTAGTCAGCAGCCCTTGTACATCGTCCTTATCATAAGCATCAAATGCACCGCTGGTATAATCACCAATCGAGCTTTCTAAACTGTGGAACAGATCCTTATAATCGACGATATAACCGTAATCTTTATCATCACCATCTAAGCGGTTTACCCGGCAAATAGCCTGAAATAAGCCGTGATCCTGCATCTTCTTATCGATGTACAAATACGTTGCCGAAGGTGCATCAAACCCCGTTAACAATTTATCCACCACAATCAACAAACGCATTTGCCCCGGCTCTTTCTTAAACTGCTGCTTGACCTTTGTCTCAAACTCTTCCGCTTTTTTAATCGCCTCTTCTTTAGGCACTTCAAAATAATCGGCCAGCATCTGTTGATAGATTTCATATTGATGCAGCTTTTCGGTTAAACCTTCCCCACTCTCCTCACCTTTAATATCGGCTGGTGACGGCAAATAACTGGTGACAATGGCACATTTACCTTTTAATTCTGTCTTGCTGAATAATTCATACACTTTACAGGCCTGATAAATACTCGCACATACCAGCATGGCATTCCCTCGGCCATCCGCTAGGCGTGGCTTCTTCTTCATATCCAGCCAAATATCATTAACAATCATTTCCAGTCTATCTTTACTGGACAATACCTTCTGCATCGTCCCCCAGCGTTGCTTTAACTGAACTTTAGCCATATCCGTTAAGCCGCAGGTATTAACCTCAAACCACTCATCAATTTTCGCAGGCGATTTTATATACTGATCAATATCGCGGGCTTCATACTGTAAATCCAATACCACTTTATCGGCCACCGCTTCATCAAACTTATAGGTATGAATATAGGAGCCAAATATTTCGATGCTTTTTTGTTTATCTTTTTTCAATAACGGCGTACCGGTAAAACCGACAAATGTAGCTTCCGGCAAGATAGTCTTCATGGCATTATGTAAATTACCCGACTGGGTACGGTGACATTCATCAACAAACACAAAAATATTGCCTTTGGCTTTAAAGTCACTCGGCAGCTTGCTTTTTAACTCTGCTATATAATCACTGGTGGCTTTAGCATTGTCATCATCACCCTGCCGAGCAAATTTATGCACTAAAGAACACAACAACCAGGGTTCGGGTTTACTTAAAGTGCCGACTAAATCTTTACCATTTTTAGTACGATAAATTTCCTCATCCACACCATAGAATACGCCTTCTATCTGTTCATCCAACTCTGTTCGGTCAGTAATCACTAAGACACGAGCGTTAGCTATATTTTCACGAATCCATTTTGCCAGCCACACCATGGTTAAGCTTTTACCCGAGCCTTGGGTATGCCAGATAATACCGCCTTCGTTGTTATTTAAGCGAGTTTGCGCAGCCTTAACGCCGAAGTATTGATTTTGACGGCAAGTCTTTTTGTAACCTGCATCAAACACAATAAAGTTATGGATGATCTCTAAAAAGCGTTCCTTATTGCACAGATTAATAATGTCGAAGTCGAGAAGGTCATCAGCGTAATCAACATCACCGACCGACAAGTGCTTTTTGCTACGCTCATCGATATCAGGGTTATACAGCGGATTTTCTTCTTTCCATCCATAGTAATGCTTTTCGGAGGTTTCAACCGTGCCGTAGCGCAAGCCTTCGGTATCATTACCAGCCATCACCAGTTGCAGGGTGGTAAAAAAATCCCGGATAAAAGTCTTTTTCTGGTTATCCAGATTCTGGCGGATACCTTCAGTAACCGATACTGACGAGCGTTTTAATTCAATCACCCCCAGGGCAATACCGTTAACATACAATACTATATCCGGGCGTTTGGTATTCTCACCTTTTACTGAGACCTCTTCGGCAATGGCAAACGCGTTATTCAGTGGGTTCTTCCAGTCTATCAAGAAAACAGTTTTATCCTGTTGCCCTTGTCCTTGCGGTACTTTTACACCATAACGTAAATCGCTATAAACAGCCTTATTAGCGTGATACAACTTCTTACCATCACCGATACCCGAAGCCCGTTTGAATTTACGAATGGCATTATTCGCCATCGTCTCATCAACACCCTGTTTACTTAGCCATGCTCGCAGATAGGCTTCTTCAATATTCGAATTAT
>CAYWLM010000168.1:0-2006 GCA_964459125.1 uncultured Methylomonas sp.
ATTAACAGGCAAGACCGTATTGCCAGCCTTGCACCGTTTCATTTTGATCTCTCTGTTTTTGATTTATTCAGTAGCTTAGCTTGCGGCGCAGGTGTTTATTTTCTCCCCTCCCGCCTGAGTCTATCACCCAGTCGCTTAACATCCTGGCTAGCTGAACAGCAGATTACATGCTGGTATACCGTCCCCTCTTTATTAAGCTTTATTGCTCTAAAAGGCGCATTAGACACCACGCCGTTAGCTCATTTAAAATGTATCTTATTTGCCGGAGAAGTCTTTCCCACTCTGCATTTAATCAAACTTGCAAACTTACTCCCTGAAACTGAACTGTATAATCTATATGGTCCGACAGAGACCAACGTATGTTGCTATTGGCAAGTAGATAGAAAGCGTTTAAATACCAGACATACTATTCCGATTGGACTAGCTGCTTGCAATGCACAGCTGACAATAGATGCTGATACCGGTGAATTGCAGGTAAACAGTCTGAATAATTTTTCTGGCTACTGGCAACAAGGAGAACTTCAAGCGCCCTGCCCTTCGACTTATTCGACTGGTGATAAAGTTTCACTCAATCAGTACGGTGAATACGACTATCACGGGCGACTGGATCGCATGTTAAAATGCTCAGGTTACCGCGTTGAACCGGCCGAAATTGAACAATGCATTAATCAACTAGAGGCTATTGAAAGCTGTGCGGTTATTGGTATTAAAGACACAACCAGCGGACAACGACCTGCGGCAGTCGTGGTCTTAATAGCTGGCGCCTCGCTGGCAGAGGCGATAAAACCTTTACGCCAGATGCTCGCCCCTTATATGCAACCTTGTAAATTTATAGTGGTGGATAGTTTACCCGTGCTAGCTAATGGAAAAACAGATTATCAGGCGATACAAGCCTTGTTTAATCAAGATAAATAGCAAATGTAGTGTACTTTATTAGTCTGCTTTACATGTTGTCATGCTTGTCACTAGCGGACTAAAGTCCGCTCTACCTGCAAAACAAACTTTATGATTGAATATCAGCAACTTCCTCCTGGTGGCGACCTTAATGCCTCCAGACTTCGCCTGCGTTATTGTGCTCAACAAGAGCTATTGAGGCATGCTGTTGCCACCGAATTAAATGGCCATGGCGATGGCTTTCAAGAGCTAGTTAAAGCACATTTAAAGCTAGGCAGGTACTGCCAGGATACTGGTTTAATTTTATCCTTGAATGCACATATCTGGGGCTCAATATTCCCATTAATACTTTATGGCAGCGAAACACAAAAAAAATTGTGGCTGCCCGCCTTATTATCGGGAGATATGGTTGCTGGCCATGCAATTACCGAGCCTCAAGCCGGATCTGATGTTAATGCACTTGCAACAACCGCAGTCGCAACACAATCTGGTTTCATTCTGAACGGGCATAAACGCTTTATCACCAATACACCGATTGCTGATGCATTGCTGATTTACGCTAAACTAGAAGGCAAGCTCTCTGCATTCTTAGTTAGAAAAACGGACATCGGCGCTGATTTCAGCGATCAACCCAGCGTAACTGGCTGTGCTAGCGCCACGATGGGTGATGTGATTCTGCAAGACTGTTTGATATCTTTAGACCGCCAATTAGGTAAAACTGGCGCTGGCGGCATGATGATACAAAATGCACTGGAACTGGAAAGAGCGTTCATTTTTGCCGGGATTATCGGCATCATGCAGTGGCAATTAACACAAGTCGTACAATTCAGCCGCAAGCGACAAAGCAATGGCGTACATTTAGGCGCGAATCAAGCGATCAGCCATAAAATTGCAGATATGCAATGCCGCTTGGATTCCTGCCTTTTGTGGGTGAATGAGTGTGCGCGCTTAAAAGATACGGGTAAACGTATCAGCCTGGCCAGTGCGCAAACTAAATTAATCGCCAGTGAAGCTTTTTTACAATCAAGCCTGGATGCCGTGCAAATATTAGGTGCGACCGGTTTACTCGAAGAAAATAAAATGACCGGCCTGGTTCAGGATGCCATGGCTAG
>CAYWLM010000168.1:2106-4362 GCA_964459125.1 uncultured Methylomonas sp.
TTGTTGCTGGATTTGTTCCTTTTATGCTCGCCGCTTATGACCCATACAAAGCGAATGGCAACTATACTGGCTTGCTGCCTCTAGGCATTGGCCTGTTCATTCTTGTGTGGTGTGTGCGCGATTTTTATGTCGCTGGAAAAGGCACCCTGGCACCCTGGGATCCCCCTAAAAATCTTGTTACAACAGGATTATATCGACATGTAAGAAACCCCATGTATGTCGGCGTTTTATTGATTCTTGCCGGTTGGGCGATCATCACTGCATCACCTATTGTTTTAGGGTTTTCACTGTTTATGTTTACTGCTTTTTACTTCAGAGTGAAACTTCATGAAGAACCTTGGGCGGAGAGAACTTTTGCGCATCAATGGCTAGATTATAAAAATAATGTACCTCGATGGCTACCGCAACTTAAAGGCTATTACCCTGACAAATAATTTAAAAATGTAATTCTTCTATAACACCACGCTTTTGCTGTGCAAACTGCTGCGAAAATTGCTCCCAGACACCTGCTTCCCGAGCGAGTTGTTTAAAATTTTCCGAGCGGTTCGTCATTTCAGAAGCGACCAGCATTAATTCTAATTCCAGCGTAGGCATTGACTTCATTAACGATTTAACCAAATCACGGTGCACACCATTACAACCAAAATCACCTAATGATAATGCCCTGGAAAAGCTATAAAACTGCTGCATACGATTTTCACATAAAGCGGCAAAACGCGCCCTTTTTTTAGTGTTTTTTAATGCTTCCATAATGGCCAGAGTAGCAATCGCAGCATTATAAAAAGCATTCTGTACTCCATGTGAAAAAATCGGGTCGACAAACCCGGCGGCATCACCGATGCAATAATAGTTTTCACGGCAGGTCTGGCTTGCATAATAGGAATAATCAGGACGATACTGTAAGGAATTTTCGATAAACCTGGCATCCCTTAATAAATCTTTTAAATAAGGTATCCGGGCGCAACTCTGTTTAAAATACACTTCGCGCTGGACCTTATTCATACCCGCTAATTTATCGGTATGCACAATCAAACCGACACTGGTTTTCTCACGTAAAATAATATGCCACAGCCAGCCATCGTCATGAGACATCACAAAAGTCACAGGAGCCATAGTCTTTAATTCTGCATTAGAGTGACTTTGACGATCCACACCGACGTAACGTGAATTTTTGAAATAACCCCAAAGGGACAAGAAATTCATTGCCGAACTAATTGTTTGCCGCGTTTCTAACTGGTGCGCTAATAACGAGCTATGGCCACTGGCATCAACAACATACTGACACTGTATGCTTCCTTCCTGATTGGGAGTACCGCGCGTATCAGTATAAGCAACAACAGGTTGAGAACCAGATAAATCGACTTTTTTGACCACTACTTGATTAAAAACCTCTGCGCCTTGCTCTGCTGAAAACTCCAGTAAGAGTTGATCAAAAATATCTCGCTCTATATGTAAACCTGGACGTTTGTAGCCATAGTCGGAAAATAAAATCTGATGAATCTTGTCATTCCAGACAGTAATGCCTCCGGCTTTACTGATGAAGCCTTGCTGCTGAATTTTTTCTGAAACACCGAGATGATCGGTAAATTTCCAGAAATGCGGAATTAAACTTTCCCCTACCTGATTACGCGGAAATTCTGCACGTTCAAGTAATACTACATCCACGCCTTTTTTTGCCAGATGTGTTGCTGCACTACTCCCTGCAGGGCCGCCGCCGATAACGAGTACGCTACATTTTTTAGGGATTGCTGGATACATTATAAAGTTAATTGTTCATTAGAAAGCTTAGGCAACTCGCAACAAATACCCCACCCATCTTGCTAGTCTTTTTGTCCTTCTTCTGAGTTGTAGAAATAGTTACGTAGCCTGCTATGTGCCTATTTCTACGCCTAGAAGACAAACAAAAATCCTGCGCAATATGAGGTAGGTTATTTATTGTGCGCTGCCTTACATATCACCTAAAGTGGCACCATCAACAGGATTCTTTAGCCACTCAGCAATATCCTGACCTAAAGCCTTAGTACAGCGCCCTAATAATGCACAAGTGCCTTTATAGGCTCCCATAAAACCGCCCATAGAACCACGGTTCGCAGTAAATGAAAGCGTTTTTTTACCTTTTCTTAGTAAAGACCCTTTGACTGTAACCCATTGGCCACCACGACCAGCCCAGACATTCTTGTTATATTTGGGCAGATCGACTATCTCGATCTCCAGAAAATCATCTGAGTTAGACCTTTGCGCATCTAAATCAATACC
>CAYWLM010000169.1:0-4247 GCA_964459125.1 uncultured Methylomonas sp.
TTGTATGTCGTCGAACTCGCTAAAGCATTAGCTTCTCAGCCTGATGTGGCTAAAGTTGATTTAATCACCCGTCGAGTAGTTGACAAGAGTGTCGACGAAGATTATGCCCAGGATATTGAAATTATCTCAGATAAGCTGCGTATTGTGCGTATCGAAGCAGGGCCTGAAGAATATATCTTTAAAGAGCAGTTATGGGATTATATGGATGCTTTTGTAGATAATGTCGCAACGATGTTCAGTCAAAGCGAGCGATTGCCAGATATTATTCACAGCCATTATGCGGATGCAGGGTATGTTGGGGCGCGTTTAACGAGCTTACTTGGAATTCCTTTGATTCATACGGGACACTCTTTGGGTAGAGTAAAACGTCATAGTTTATTGGCAAGCGGGCTTTCTAGTGCCGATATTGAGGCGAGCTATAACATTGCGAGAAGAATAGAAGCCGAAGAGCTGGCTTTAGCAACCGCAGAGCGCGTGATTACCAGTACATTTCAGGAAATTGAAGAACAATACGAGCTTTATGATTACTATCAGCCCAATCAAATGCGGGTTATCCCACCAGGAACAGATTTAACTAAATTCATGCCTCCTGAGGGTAGTGAGCTTGAGTCCCCTTTATTTGACACGATTACCTATCATTTAAAAGATGCCAACAAACCTGTTATTCTAGCGCTTTCAAGACCTGACAAACGCAAAAACATTGCAGCCTTGATTGATGCGTATGGACAGTCGCCACGTCTGCAAGAAATTGCCAATCTAGTGATTGTTGCAGGTAATCGTGATGACATTGATGATTTGGAAGAAGGCGCACAAGAAGTTTTTCATGAGTTATTAGTTGCAATTGACCGTTATGATATTTATGGCAAAGTTTCGATGCCTAAACATCACCGCCGCGAACAGGTCGCCTTGTTTTATCGTATTGCCGCCAATTTGGGCGGAGTCTTTGTTAATCCTGCATTAACCGAACCTTTTGGTTTGACACTGATAGAGGCGGCAGCCTCTGGACTGCCTATTGTCGCTACCGAAGACGGTGGCCCTCAAGATATTATTGGTAATTGTCATAATGGTTTTTTAATTAACCCCTTAGAGCCTGAAACCATTAGAGATGCACTATTAAGACTTTTGTGTGACAAAAAGCTTTGGCAAAAATACAGTGAGCAAGGCATCAAAGGTGTACGCGAGCATTATTCATGGCAAGCTCATGCAAAACGCTATCTGGAATTGGTGCATCCGATTGTTGAACGTTCCGAACAACTGGTTAGAGAGCCGGTAAAAAGTCGCACCGCACTTTATAGCGACCGCGCCATTGTTAGTGATTTAGACCAGAATTTATTAGGCGACGTGGGTGCCTTACAGGAATTAATCAGTCTCTTGCGCAGACATCGTAAAAGTACAAAATTTGCCATTGCAACGGGGCGTAGGCTTGATTCTGCATTAAAGGTGATGAAACAATATAAAATTCCAGAGCCGGATATTTTAATTACTAGTGGCGGAGCTGAAATTAATTACGCTCCAAAGTTAGCCCCTGATATTGCCTGGGAAAAACATATCGATTTTCATTGGACGCCGCATAAAATCAAAAAAATTCTGGATAATTATCCTGGTTTAGTAAGACAAGCTAAAACTGAGCAAAGCCGTTTTAAGCTTAGTTACTTTATAAATACTGAAAACATAGATATTGAAGAAATTAAAAGCCTGCTACATCAAGAGGAACAAAGTGTGCATGTACAAGTAGCATTTGAGCAATATCTGGATATTTTGCCATTACGCGCATCGAAAGGAATGGCTTTGCGTTATATTGCAGATAGATGGCAGATTCCTTTAGAGAGAATTTTTGTGGCGGGTGGCTCTGGTGCAGATGAAGACATGATGCGTGGTAATACATTAGCTGCTGTTGTTGCTAACCGCCATTACGAGGAATTATCACAATTACTGGAAGTAGAACGCATTTATTTTGCAAACCAAAAATTTGCTGCAGGAATTCTGGAAGCACTCGAATATTATGATTTTTTTAATCAATGCAAAGACCCAAAGGAAGTAGATATCAATGACTGATTTTAAATTATTACTCTGTACTGATATGGACAGAACCATTATTCCTAACGGTTTACAGCCAGAATCACCTGGCGCAAGAAAACGTTTTGCTGATTTTTGTCAGCTCCCTGAAGTTACTTTAGCCTATGTAACAGGACGGCATTTAGCATTAGTTGAAAAGGCAATAAAAAATTATTCCTTACCCAATCCTGATTTTGTAATTAGCGATGTAGGTACTCAAATTTATCAGCTTAAAAACAAACGCTGGACCAATATGCCTATTTGGGGTGAGGAAATCGCTAAGGACTGGAATGGCAAAAATCACGCACAACTCAAGCAGCTATTTAGCCATATAAGGGATTTAAAAATACAAGAAATCAGCAAACAGAATACCTATAAATTAAGTTATTACCTGCCTTTGCAAGTTGATCAAAATGCAATAATCGCCGAAATGCAATTGCTTCTTGAAAAAGAAAACGTTAAGGCAAGTCTAATATGGAGTATAGATGAGCCTAAAGGTCTAGGTTTGCTGGATGTGTTACCCCAAAATGCTACTAAACTTCATGCGATTGATTTTTTACATGAACAATTAGGTTTTCGCTTAGACGAAGTTATTTTTGCAGGCGATAGCGGCAATGATTTGCCTGTGCTTAGTAGCTCCATTCCATCGATATTAGTCGCTAATGCGACAGACGATATAAAACAAACCGCTATCAAGCAGGTCATACAAAATAATTGTATAGACAGTCTTTATATTGCAAATAGCAAAGCATTAAATATGAATGGCAATTATGCAGCTGGCGTATTAGAAGGTGTGTGGCATTTTGCCCCCGAATTGCGTGACAAACTGCAACAAAGGAGTTGCTAATGGCGAATGATAATTCTAAGGTTTTTATTTTTGGAGAGGTGTTATTTGATTGTTTTCCTACAGGTGAAGAGGTTTTAGGTGGCGCACCTTTTAATGTCGCGTGGCACTTACAAGCTTTAGGCAACAGCCCGTGCTTTATTTCTTCGGTTGGTGAGGATAAATTAGGTCAAAAAATCCTCAGCGCGATGGATGAATGGGGAATGGCTACTAGTCGTGTGCAACGCGACCCTGAACATCCTACAGGACAAGTAAAAATCACTATTATTGAAGGTGAGCCACATTACACCATTAGCCCAGATTGCGCCTATGATTTTATTGACGTAAAGGCTATCAGCGACCTGAATGCAAGCGGCATTTTATATCATGGCAGTTTAGGTTTGCGTAATGCCGTTTCACGCCAGGCCTTCATGCAGCTTATGTTGAAAAATCCGCAGTTATCGGTGTTTTTAGATGTAAATTTACGCGCACCCTGGTGGCAAAAAGATGAAGTTTATAGCTGGATGAAACGCGCGCGTTGGGTCAAATTAAATCAAGATGAGCTCCGGCTTTTAGGATTTTATGACCCAGATATCAGACAGGCAATGACAGATTTACAGGCACAATTTCAAATTGAGCAATTAATTGTCACTCGAGGCGAGCTGGGCGCGTTGCTTGGTACTAATGATGGCGTGTTTCATACGATTAAGCCGCCAGTGGTTAATAATGTTGTTGATACGGTAGGTGCGGGCGATGCCTTTACTGCCATATTTATTCACGGACTCCTTGCTTCATGGGCGATTGACGATACTCTGGACATCGCTCAAAGATTTGCCAGTAAAATCATTATGCTACGTGGAGCAACACCTGCTGATATGGGATTTTATCAAAATTTTGTTTAAGCATATAGTGCTTTGAAAGCGCGAACAAATTATCCACAGCCTTAACAAGTCAATTATTTTTCTCAGCCGCCCATTTTTTTATCTTTTACGATAAATGACAGGATGAAATATGTACGAACAAATTTCTCATACCCTTTTAAACAATATCCTAGACGACATAAATCCTGAAATATCCAAGCGGGATTTACGTCATTTTTACACTCGCCTAGGCGCGAATTTTTATGCGATTCATTCTCTGTTGCAAAGGCTGTATGGTGATCGTCCTGATTTTGAACAGCAAGCCTTGCGTCTGGTAGAAACCATGGCGCGACAATATATCAATCGGCCAGAAAGACTGCGCGAGCTGGATCTAGAAAGAGAACGAGACTATAACTGGTTTTTATCTCAAAAATGGGTAGGAATGGCATTATATAGTAATGGTTTTGCAGAAAATCTTAACGGCGTAAAGCAACATTTAAACTATTTTC
>CAYWLM010000170.1:0-4235 GCA_964459125.1 uncultured Methylomonas sp.
AGAAAATTGCTCATAAAGCTGTCCTGATTTATCCGGAATTTGATACTCAGGATACCTTCTGGAGTTATGCACAAAGCCTGAAAATGTATGCTCCTGCTGGTGAATTTGGACTGCCAAAACGATTATTACCTCCGCTGGGATTAATGGGCTTGTTCAATCACCTTAAACCATATTATGAACAGTTATGCCTGATGGATAAAAATATTGATCCCAGATCTATCAGTGAACTTATAGACGATGCTGATCATGTTTATATGGGCGGGATGATGGCTCAGGAGCAAAGCTTGATAAAGCTTGCCCTGGAAGTAAAAAAAGTAAAAAAAGTTTTAATTGTCGGTGGAACAGCGATTAGCCCGCAGTCACCGCTTATGCAAATTGCCGATCATTTGCTGGAAAATGAAGCTGAAGGGGTCATTGATGAGTTATTAGAAGGGCTAAGCAAGGGCAATGCAAAAAAATATTACAAAGGTGGATTTAATTCGCCAGAAAATTTTTTTCAACCCGATTACGCAGCAATTAATATGCAAAATTATGTGCATATGGCAGTACAAATTAGCCGCGGTTGTCCCGAGCGTTGTGAGTTTTGTGATATTCCTTCGCGTTTTGGTAAGGCATTTCGAGTCACTCCCTGGCAAAAAACCGAACAATCCTTTCAGCAGATGAAAGATCTAGGCTGGACTGGACAAGTTTTTATAGTCGATGATAATTTTATTGGTCATCCACGAAAAGCACTGGAAGTACTTAAAAACCTGTATAAAATCGGCGAGAAAATCGGCTACCATCACCCCAAATATACTGAACTGACTTTGCGTCTTGCCGATGAATCGCCAGTGATGGCCGAATTACGTCACTGGTTTCATAAAGCAAATTTTATCAATGGTTTTTACGGCGTAGAAACCCCGAATGAAGCCTCCTTGTTGGAAACGGATAAACGCCAGAATCTTCGCGGTGAGCGTAGTCTCGTCGAAAAATTAAGATTTATATCCGAACAAACAGGTGCCGGTGTGATGATGGGTATGATCTATGGCTTTGATCATGATAGTGATGAATCCGTACAAGAATTTATTGATTTTGTAAATGCCAGCCATGCGCCTATTGTGATGGCTGGTTTATTAAATGCTTTGCCTTGTACGCCCTTAATAGCTCGATTGCTGCGAGAAGGACGCATGATTAAGGCCAGTAGTGGCAATAATTCTGATGGTATTATTAATTTTATTCCTTACAATTTTTCAGTGCAGCAGGCAGAACAAAATTATTTGCGCATCTTGCAAGGCATTTATCATCCGCAGGCATATTTTGGCAGGGTAATGAGACATCTGGAGTTGATTGACCCCGATTTACAAAGTAACTACCGAGCCGGTAATGAGTCCTTAGCTTATTTATTCAAAATCCTCTCGAAAAAGCATGCACTCACTTATTGGCGGTATTTACCTGGTGCATTGGCAATCGCAAACAGACGCTGTGGTTTTAATACTCCTGGATATATGGCGATAGTGGCGGAATTTTTTTCCCTTTGCGGGCAATATACGCATTTCAGTAGCCAGGTAAACGCGCAACGGAGAAATATTGCAGGGCGCGATTATAATGAATCGCAGAGCATTTCATGGCGCGAGTTGCTGTCAATGGAGATGGAAGTCTGAATTCATCAGAACTAGTTCAGGACAATTTTTCCAGCATTGCTTTTACAATCACAATAGCGTCATCATAAGCATATTGTTCTATCAGTTTATGCAGCTGTTTAAGCTGGCTAGCATCGCCACTTGCACTCATACGGTCTATTATGTTTTCCAGCACATCAACAGCATCGGCATCGTCTTCCAGCAGTAATTCTAGTAGTTTTTTGAATAATGGGATTAGCTCTGCTGTTGTGACTGCCTGAGTGCTTGTTGAATCCTGTTGCTGCTCTTGCTGAATCTGTTTCAGGCTTTCTAGTGCCGGTACTAATACGGCTACTAGGGCATCAAGCAACACCTCAAGTTGGGCATTCTCTGCTTTTGATTGGCAAGCCAGTTCGAGAGCCTGAGCCGCTTTCTGTATTTCATGCGCACCAATATTTCCAGCAACACCTTTTAAGGTATGAGCCACTCGTGTTGCTGCGGATACATCATCGCTCAATAGTGCCTGATGGAATTTTTCAGCAAAGTTTTGTTCGCTGTCCAGAAATTTAAGCAGTAAACGACGATAAAGTTTTTTGTTTCCCTGGGTAATGGTAAGTCCTGCATTGCAGTCAATACCTTCTAGTTCGGGTAGTTCCGGCTCAGGTTTATTTTGTGTTTGTAGCGTACTCGCCCTGGATAGATATGCCTGATTTTCAGGGAATGTCGGGTTGATCCATCTGGCCATGGTAGCAAACATTTCCGCAACATTAATGGGTTTGCTGATGTGATCATTCATGCCTGCCTGCTGAGCATGTTCAATATCACTAGTCATGGCATTGGCGGTCATGGCGATAATGGGCAGTTGTTTGCCTATTTCTAGTTTACGAATGATTTTGGTCGCGCTATAGCCATCCATGACAGGCATCTGAATATCCATTAATACACCATCAAAGCTTTGCTGTTGGATTTTATCCACGGCTTCCTGGCCGTTTTCAGCAAGTGTTACATTAATGCCACCATTAGATAATAATTCCATGGCCAGTTCCTGATTAATTTCATTATCCTCAACCAGTAGAATATTGGCACCACGCAAATGTTTGAGCGCTTCTGTAAAACCTTCTTGACGCACCTTGCGTCGGGAATTTGAGATGATATTGCGTCCAAAAGAGCTCATGATGGTATCGAATAGAAATGAGGCATTGGTTGGCTTGGTTAAAACGTTTAAGTGCTCTATATCTTTGGCCTTTTCCGCCAGTTCCTCCTTATCATAGGCAGTAACCATGATGATAGTCGGTACCTTGTTTACTTTTTCATCATTCTGGAGCTTGCGTATGGTTTCCACTCCATCCATCCCAGGCATTTTCCAGTCCATAATAATCAGATCATAAGCATGGCCTTGCTGCTCTGCCTGTTCAACTTTTTCTATGGCTTCTAAACCGGAAGTCACACTTGTCGTTGTATAGGCAAATGATTCGAGAATACCAGAGATAATTTCTCTGGCGCTTTTGTTGTCATCGACAACCAGTACATCCAGATGTTCTGGTGGGTTTGATTTTTTGTTTTGTAGACTGTTTTCAGCGATACCAAAAACTGCGCTGAATGAAAATATAGTACCTTGTCCCGGTTCACTTTCTACCCAGATTTCGCCATCCATCATTTCAGTTAGTTTTTTACAAATTACCAGACCTAGTCCGGTACCGCCAAATTTTCGCGTGGTAGAACCGTCTGCCTGAACAAATGACTGGAATAACTTTTTCTGCTGTTCTTTAGTCATACCTATGCCGGTGTCACGAATCGAGAACTGAATTTTAATTTGCTGTGCATCGGATTGCAGAACCCGGGTAGATAGCACTACTTCTCCGTGTTCGGTGAATTTGACGGCATTGTTACCCAGATTGATCAATATCTGCCCCAGGCGTAAAGGGTCGCCCTTTAAAGCCATAGGCATATTTGGGTCTATATCAAAAAGTAATTCCAGGCCGCTTTCTTCTGTTTTTAAGCTCAATAGATTAGCCATGTTTTCCAGTACATCCTCAAACTGGAAGTCGATGCTTTCTATGTCCAGTTTGCCGGCTTCGATCTTCGAAAAATCCAGAATATCATTGATAATTCCTAGTAATGCTTCTGCAGAACGATGAACTTTTTCTATATAATTACGCTGTTTTCGATCTAAATCGGTTTGTAATGCCAGGTAAGACATACCAATAACAGCATTCATCGGGGTGCGTATTTCGTGGCTCATATTGGCCAAAAAGTCTGACTTGCTCTGATTTGCTTCTTCAGCAGTATGTTGCGCAATTTCAGCTGTTTCCTGAGCCAGTTTGAGTTCGGTAATATCTGTGAGTGAACCGGCAGCACGATAGGATTTGCCTGTGTTATCGCGCAGAGACATGCCTCGCGAATGAAACCAGCGATATTCGACGTTCCTGGTTAGTAAGCGATATTCCACATCATAAGCTACATTTTTTTGCAGATGCGCTGAAAAAGCGGCAAGTGTATTTTCACGATCATCAGGGTGCAATCCATTGCTCCAGGATTCGATAACATTAGGAAAATCCTCCGTGCTTTTATACCCCAGCATTTCCCTGAAGCGATCAGAATACCAGAGTTCTCCGCTGGGAATATCATAATCCCATA
>CAYWLM010000171.1:0-4200 GCA_964459125.1 uncultured Methylomonas sp.
CGATGCATGTTGGTGTATTAATAGCGCATCCTCATTTCTTAAACACCCGTCAACTTCATCACAGCCTGAAGCAACAGGTTTCATGCCTAGTACAGTTTGCCCCTGATTTTTAAAATACTGCATTAAGGCAACGGTGCTCCAGGTTTTACCTATTCCGGTATCAGTTCCAGTTATAAAATAGCCCTGGCTCATATGCTCCTTCCTGATCTTGCCTGTACATAAATAATTTCATAGCTCGCCGTAATCTTGCCATCATCACCTACTGGATAAGCTGCCAGTAAAGACTGTAAATTTCTCTTAGTGGTTAACTGTTTATTACGTGCCTGACTGACATTATGTGCACCGATTCCCTTTAACTCACGCATAAGTTCAATAACACTGCCATATTTGACCTGATATACATGACTTTCTAACTGCACATCAAGGAAACCAGCCTTCAGCATAAATTGTTTAATTTCCGGCAGACTACAAAAGTCATTCACATGCGGATAATCGTCGACTTGCGCCCATGCCGATTTTAACTCGCATAAAGCGCTCTCGCCAAAGGTAGAAAATGCAAACTGTCCATGGACCCGCAAAACACGCTGCACATCAACAAACAACTGCTCTAAACCCTGACACCACTGTATGACTAAATTAGACACGATCCCATCAATACTAAAACTTGCTATTGGCAACTGCTCCACATCAGCACAAAGTAATGGAATATTATCGTTTAGCCTTTGCCGAGTTTTAAGCAGCATAGGCATAGCTATATCCAAAGCTATGATATTTTTTAATTTCCCTCTGTCACGTAATTGCTGGGTAAAAAAACCGGTTCCACAACCAACATCGACTACTAAAGCCTCCTGCGGCAAGGATAGCTTAGCTATTAATTCTCGCCCCACCTGACGCTGAAGAACGGCCATTGCATCATAACTTTGTGCAGCATTAGCAAAGGATTGTCTGATTTGTCTTTTATCCAGTGCAATTCTAGCCATTAACTACTATTCCGTAACATAAATTCCTGCATGAGAGTCAATAACCGCTTTTGATCAGTGATAAACGGTATATGTCCTGCTCCGGGAATGATTTTTAGATCAATCTGGGGAGACAATAACTGGCATTGCCTACCTACAGATTCCGGCACCAGAGTGTCCAGTTCGCCTAAAATCATCAGTACAGGTTTGTTTAAATTGCTTAAGGTTTTTCTTTGATCAATCGTCTTTAATACGTTCAGACCACCCATCAACGCTTCAGCCTCAGGTAGGGCACACTCTTGCATAGCTCGTTTGATTTGCTTTAAACTGGATTTGGTATCAGGCTTCCCCTGCACCTGCAAACTCAGAAATCGCATTAAGGTCTGCATACAATTTTTTTGTAAATTACTAGCAAATTCTTGAACAAGCTGAGGAGACATTCCTGGCCATGAGTCTGTTTCGAGAAAATGCGGGTTAGTAGCAATCAGCAATAAGGACTTAACACACTGTGGATATTTCTCCGCCAGACGTAATGCAATATTTCCACCCAAAGACCAGCCCACCAACGCAACCCCTTGCTCGGGTAACTGTTTATAAATTGCATTCACTACAGCGTCTAAAGTATACGGTGCAATACTCGTGCTTAGCCCATGCCCTGGCAGATCCAGACATATGACCTGATGCTCTGCTGCCAGTAACTGCGCAAAATCTCGCCATACACCGGTATGCATTGCCCAGCCATGTAGCATGACGACAGGATCACCATGCCCGTATACTTCCTGATGCAAAGCCGTCATACAGGCAAATGCTCTAAGGCACTCAATAGCTGATCAATCTGCTGTTCATTATGTAAAGCAGAAAAGGTAATACGTAAGCGCGCACTTCCCTGAGGCACAGTCGGTGGACGTATCGCACTGACCCAGAATCCATGTTGAAATAAATAATCACTGGCTTGTACTGCTTGCTGGCTGCCACCTAACACGATAGGCTGAATAGCCGATTCGGAAGGCATTAATGATAAGCCTAATTGCCTAGCACCCGCTTGGAAACGCTGCACTAGCTTCTTTAGCTTGTCTCTACGCCAATTATCTTGCTTAACATAAAGCAAGCTTGTTCTAGTTGCAGCGGCAATAGCCGGCGGTAATGCAGTGGTGTAAATATAGGATCTAGCTTTTTGAATTATACTTTCAATCAGCACATCAGAGCCTGCAACAAATGCACCGCTGGTACCAAACGCCTTGCCTAATGTACCGACTAATACAGGCACTAGCTGTTGATTTAACTGGCATTGCTCCACCAAACCAGCGCCAGTTGCACCTAACACGCCAAAGCCATGCGCATCATCTACCATTAAATAAGCAGCCTGTCTCTGTGCCAAGACAGACAAGGCTTCTAAAGGGGCATAATCACCATCCATACTGAATACCCCATCTGTAACAATCATTGCTTTTTGCCCTGGCGACTGGATATGCATTTTTTGCTGTAAATTGTGCATATCTTTATGCCTGTAACGTTTAAACCGTGCTCCAGACATTAAACCGCCATCTAATAAAGAGGCATGATTTAATCTATCCTGATAAATAACATCACTCTTGCCCATCAACGCTGTTATAACACCCAGATTTGCCATATAACCCGTTGAAAATAACAAGGCTCTCTCTCGTCCGCTAAACTCCGCCAATTCTTCTTCTAAAGCATGATGCTCTCGCCCATGCCCGCAGACTAAATGCGCCGAGCCACTACCTACGCCATATTTATCAGCTGCTCGCTGGAATGATGCGACAACTTCCGGGTGACTCGCCAGACCTAAATAGTCGTTACTGCAAAAATTTAAAAGCTCTCGACCATCTACCTGTACATAGACACCCTGCGCAGAATCAATCACTCGTCTGGAGCGGTATAAATTACCCTGCTTTAATAACTCAAGTGACTCCGATAAACCACTCGAATCCATAAACATTAGCTTGCGTAGCTTGAACCAGCTGATCGCACACCCAAACGATCAAATAAGGCTAAATCATGATTCATCATGGGATTATCAGTAGTTAATAATTTATCGCCATAAAAAATAGAATTCGCGCCTGCAAAGAAACACAGGGCCTGCATTTCATCAGACATATCGGTACGTCCAGCGGACAACCTGACCCGAGATTGCGGCATTAAAATACGTGCAACGGCAATCATACGAATAAACATAAATGGCTCCAGTTTATCGATCCCCATCAAAGGCGTACCTTCCACTTGTACCAGCATATTAATCGGTACACTTTCTGGATGTTTAGGTAAATTTGCCAATTCGATTAATAGATTTGCTCGATCATCATCACTCTCCCCCATGCCGACAATACCACCACAACAGACATTAATACCTGCATCACGCACTCGCCCTAAAGTATCTAAACGATCCTGATAAGTTCGGGTAGTAATAACTTCTGAATAATAATCTTCCGAAGTATCCAGATTATGATTGTAATAATCCAGGCCACCTTCTTTTAAGGTTTTAGTCTGCTCATCGCTTAACATCCCCAAGGTCACACAGGTTTCCATACCCAATGCCTTTACACCTTTCACCATTTCTACGACTCGTGCGACATCTTTATCTTTAGGACTGCGCCAGGCTGCACCCATACAAAAACGCGAGGCACCCGCCTCTTTTGCCTGTTGTGCAGATTTCAAGACTTCTTCAACTGGCATCAGTGCCTCAGGTGTTAAATCTGAATCATAACGTGCGCTTTGCGGACAATAACCGCAATCTTCTGAGCATGAACCGGTTTTAATACTTAACAGGCTACTGATTTGCACTTCATTGGGATCAAAATGGCTGCGGTGAATGCTTTGTGCCTGAAACAGCAAGTCATTAAATGGCTGGCTAAATAAAGCTTTCACTTCCTCTAGTTGCCAGTTATGACGTAGTATAGGATTAGTATGGATTGGATATGATGACATTCTGTTAACCTCCACGGTCGGTATTATCCTGTAAAAAATCAGTTACTTACGCAATCTATCACAACTAATTTTTCAGGATTATCGATTAAGTCAAAACTAATCAACCTAATACAATGAAAATAGTGAACAACTGGTACGATATTATACAATATAGTTTGCTACCGCCTAGCTGTATCTTATGTGGACATCAAGGTATGCAGCATATGGATCTGTGCCAATACTGTTACAACGGGCTATTAACATTCAATACCTTCGCCAAATTAAAGAGAAATTTAAATGCCAGGTAGATGGTCAG
>CAYWLM010000172.1:0-4153 GCA_964459125.1 uncultured Methylomonas sp.
GCGGCGCTTAAACTGAGTATCCCCAGAATGGCCATGGGCCAGTATTGATCAAATAACTGACGGCTACTCAAGCCTTCCAGAAACACGCCACGCAGAATAATTAAAAAATAACGTAATGGATTGATCAGCGTTAAATCCTGCACCAAAGTGGGCATATTAGCAATCGGCGTCGCGTAACCGGACAATATGACCGCAGGCACAATAAACAGAAATGCGCCCAAAAGTCCCTGTTGCTGAGTGACTGCCAGCGATGAAATCATCAGGCCAATACCGATCACGGCAAACACGAACAAGACAATGCCAATATACAGCGGCACAAGGCTACCAACTAACGGCACCTGGAACCAGAATACCGTCATAGAAATGATAAAGGAGGCCTCTATGACACCGATGATAAAACTTGGTATCGCTTTACCAATGAGTATTTCCAACGGGCTTAACGGAGTAACGAGTAACTGATCAAAAGTCCCCTGCTCTCGCTCTTTGGCAACTGAAAGTGCGGTGACAATGACAGTTACCACCAAAGTTAACAAGCCAACGATACCGGGCACAATAAACCACCGACTTTCGAGGTTTGGATTAAACCAGGCGCGGATTTCCAGTTTTGCCGGCGGCAAGGGCAAATTATGTTGTTGTGCCCAGTTTAGATTAAAGTCACTTAACACTGACTGAACATACCCTAGTGCAATCTGCGCGGTATTGGAATCGCGGCCATCAAGCAGAATTTGCAGTTGTGCTGGACGATGTGCCGATAACAAATCACGACTGAAATGTGGCCCTATATGCACAATCAGCAAAGCCTCTTTATTATCCAGGGTCGGTGCAATCTGCTCATGATGAGTAATACGTAGCACTTCCTTGAAAGCAGGCGCGCCATTAAAACGAGCAATCAGGTCACGCGAGGCAATACTGGCATCTTCATTATAAATAGCGATGGGCACTTGATTAAGATCATAAGTAGCTGCATAGCCAAACACCAATAACTGAAATATCGGTGGTCCAATAAGGACAAAACGGCTTTTTTTATCTTTAAGCAGATTCAAAAATTCTTTAATCAATAAGGCATAAATCCGTACCCACATAACGGCTACTCCAACCGTCTGGGCATTCGCCGCAAGGCCAAAGCAAAAAAGATAACCGCCATCAATAACAGCGCCAGCGCATTGGGAATAATAATACCCCAGACATTGCCCGCTAAAAATACAGTTTGCAGGATAGCCACAAAGTAGCGCGCGGCAATCAAATAAGTAATGCTCTGTATCGCAGGTGGCATACTATGTATATCAAAAATAAAACCGGAAAGAATAAATGCAGGCAGAAAAGTCACGAGAATAGCAATCTGACCAGCGACAAACTGATTTTTTGCCGCAATCGAAATGACCAGCCCCATCCCTAATGTCACAAACATAAACAAAGTGCCAGTCACTAATAAGACCCACAACGAACCCAGCAAAGGCACTTGAAATAAAAATACCGCCATCGCAATGGATAGCACCATGCCCCCCATACCCAGAAGATAATAAGGAATCAGCTTACCAAGCAAGATTTCACGCACACTGACGGGCGTGGCAATTAAGGCTTCCATCGTACCTCGCTCCCACTCGCGAGAAACCACCATCGCCGTTAATAAGGCGCCAATCAAGGTCATTATCACAGCGATCAAACCCGGTACTAGAAAATTACGACTGCGTAAGGCGCTGTTATACCAGATACGAGGCTCCAGTATAATTGGCCTGGACACAGAAATACCGCGCTGTGCAGAAAAATGGGTTAACCATTTATCCCATGAGCCCTGAATATAGCTTGAAATCAAACGTGCAGTATTCGCATCGACGCCATCGACAATCACCTGAATCGGTGCCGATTGTTGATTATATAATTGGCGACTAAAATTACTGCGTAAGCGAATAATCGCATTGATTTTTCGGGCATCCAGCGCCTGCTGGGCCAGACGCATATCGGCGAAATGTACAGCAGCAAAATAATCTGAATGCTCAAAAGCGGCACTAAAACTACGTGCTTCCGGGGATACTTTTTCCAGCACTAAGCCCACAGGAACATGGCGGGCATCTAGCGAAACGCCATAACCAAATAAGAGTAACAAAAACACCGGCATAGCAAAGGCAATCCCTAAACTACTCGGATCACGCCGAATTTGGATAAATTCCTTGCGGATCAATCCAAATAAACGCAAGCGACTGTTATTCATCAACGCTGTGTATGGCATCGGCAACAGGCAGAGATTCAACCAGACGGATAAAAGCCTCTTCCATATTGTCCGGCGGCAATTGATTCTGCTGCTGACTCTGTTGTTTAATCTCAGTAGGCGTTCCCGCGGCTAAAATAGCGCCTTCACGCATAATCAGCAAGCGGTCGCAATATTCTGCTTCTTCCATAAAATGCGTCGTTACCAGTACCGTTACCCCTTGTGCAGCAAGATAATTAATGCGCGCCCAGAACTCTCGTCTTGCCAGAGGATCAATGCCTGAAGTGGGTTCATCAAGAAACAAAATGTCTGGCTCATGCATTAATGCACATGCCATAGCCAGACGCTGTTTAAACCCTAAAGGCAGATTATTACTGGTAGAGTCAGCTAAAGCCTGCAGTTCAAATTGCTGCAAAGCCCAGTCAATACGCTGTTTACGTTGCTTATTGCGCAAACCATACGCACTACTAAAAAAATTAAGGTTTTCCCTGACACTCAGTTCTCCATATAAGGAAAATTTCTGCGACATATACCCTATTCGCATGCGTGCCTCTGCAGCAGCTTTACTCAAATCAACTCCCGCAACACTGAGCTGGCCGTTACTGCTAGGCAACAAACCACAAAGCATCCGGAATGTAGTGGTTTTACCCGCGCCATTAGCCCCCAGAAGACCAAATATTTCACCTTTTTGGACATTGAATGTAAGTTTTTTAACCGCCTGAAACGTACCGAACCAACGCTCGACTTCATGCACCTTAATCATAGTCTGTGGCTCTCCCTCTACACTGGGTTCAACATCATTCATCAAGCTGAAATTCACCGCTGGATAACGTGCAAGCAAAAGCATGATAAAGGCATCTTCCAGTCGTGGTGCAACAGCTTCACTCTGTACTGCCTCACTGACATTAAAACAGGTGGCTAAATCCAGCGCGCTTCCCGGCTGAGTGACCACACGCACAGTATCCCCCTGAATCACCGTATCAATAATACCGGCCTGCGCTTTGAGTCGATGCTGAATTTGCCGTTTTGATAAGTTGGGACTGGACAGAGAAAAACTGCTGCCTGCTACCTGCTGGTGAAAGCTTTCTGGCGGACCTTGTTTAAGTATCTTCCCCTGATCCAGTAAAATAACGTACTGACAACGCTCGGCTTCATCCATATACGCGGTACTCAGCAAGACTGTTGTACCCGATTGCTCTACCAGAGCCTCAATAATATGCCATAACTCACGACGGGATACAGGATCAACTCCGACTGAAGGCTCATCCAGAAGCAATAATCGCGGCCGGTTAACCAGCGTACACGCCAGCCCTAGTTTTTGCTTCATACCACCGGAAAGTTGTCCGGCAAGACGGGTATTGAATTTTTCCAGACCCGTCAGGCGAATCAAATCGGCAAAACGGATTTCCCGATCACTGTGCTCTATTGCATACAAATCAGCATAAAGGTTGAGATTTTCAGCGACACTGAGATCTTCGTATAAACCGAAGCGTTGCGGCATATAACCTGTCAATTGATGAATTTGCTCCGTATTGTCGATACTGTCTAAAGCAAAGACCTTAATTGCCCCGGAGTCCGGAACTAATAAACCGGCAGCCAGACGTAATAACGTGGTTTTTCCTGCACCGTCAGGCCCGACCAGTGCAGTTACCGTCGCTGTGTTCAATGATAACGAAACATCCTGCACCGCATCGATTTGACCTTGCTTAGAAATAAATGCCTTAGCAACGCTTTGTAATGTTAATACCTTCGTCGAATCAGGTGCATTGCTCATAATTGCGGACGACAACTCTGCTCAGGGGACTGTTCACTTTGCGTTAATGCAATCGTGACCGTCACTGGCATACCAAGACGTAACTGATTTTGCGGATTACAGGCGTATACCCGTAATTGATAGACCAGACTGGTTCTAAGTTCTGTTGTTTCGACCACTTTTGGCGTGAACTC
>CAYWLM010000173.1:0-4137 GCA_964459125.1 uncultured Methylomonas sp.
CCTGGGGTGGTCGTGATGAATTTGTCGATAATAAAGCCAGACAACTAGCTGAATTAGGCTATGTTGCTTTTGCGCTGGATATGTATGGCCACGGTATTTTAGGTAAAAATCCAGAAGAAAATGCTGCACTAATGCAACCCTTTCTTGATGACCGCAGTGTATTACAGCAACGTATCGATGCCGCTCTATATGCCATCAGGTTACTACCCTGGGTCGATGATTCCAAAATTGCTGCGATCGGCTTTTGCTTTGGAGGGCTGTGTGTTTTAGATTTAGCGCGCATGGGAGCTGATTTAAAAGGCGTGGTAAGCTTTCATGGCTTATTAAATCCCCCCCAGAACAAGACAAGCAAACCTGTTCTAGCTAAAGTCCTGGCTCTGCATGGCCATGATGATCCTATGGTATCAGACAGTCTGGTGACAGCTTTTTGCCAGGAAATGACTGATTTACAAGTGGATTGGCAATTACATCAATATGGCAATACTGTTCATGCTTTTACTAATCCTCTCGCTAACTCCCCCGCTTTAGGCACTGTTTATAATAAAATCGCCGATAAACGCTCCTGGCAAAGCATGAAAAACTTTCTTGAAGAAGTATTTGCCTAAAAGTCTGAGATAGAAGGAACTTGCGCGACAAGCAGCATGGCCCAGGTTCTCTCGTTCCCATGCTCCGCGCAGGAATCCATTCCTGAACGCTCCAGCGTTCCTTCTGCACTCGTAACGCTGAGCATGGAAACGAGGGTGTAGCTGACTGTGTGACAAAATACAGCAAAGCGTTCAACTCAGATAGATCAAACTCCTGTTTATGCTGCGAAGATAAAATTGATAAACAAAAACAGAAATAAAATTTTGCAAAATCCTGGTTTTAGTGGGATAAACATATATTGGGTTTAGCGTAATGTAGAAACCGTATCTAATTATAATTCAGACATCCGGTTACAACTCAATTTTGTAGATAAACTAAGGGGAAGCGATATGAAAACTATTATAAGTGCACATTACAGTTTTAAAGCAATACTTGGTATCCTTGTTTTACTGGGTCTAAGTACCAACAGTTATGCTAAAAATGACGACTGCTGGGCTGATTTATATGATGATACTGAATTTGCAGGGAAATCAATTCGACTTCAAGGCCCAATTAAGTTGGCAAACCTGCTTAAAGTACAAGGGGAGAATTGGGATAATAAAATTGAGAGTTTGGTTGTGGGTCCAAAAGCAACTTTGACTGTTTTTGAAAATCAAAACTTTAAGCTGACACTCTCTGAAATGGCTAAACATCCGGTATTAATGAAGTCTATGGGTATTACCCAACAGGATGTATTAGAAGATTCTGAACTAATTTTTCACCCGGACTCTAAAATTCATGGTTTTGGAGAGTTTGATTTCAATCATAAAATCAGGTCGTTAAAACTTGAATGTATAAAATAATGAGTGTTTAGCTATACACACTACTCTGTAATTATACAATAATACACTGGCGCGACATGCTATCTCAAGAAATGATGGGATTCCTGTCGCCAACATTCATTCGCCTACGCAGCGAATGGATGCCCCCCTTGGCCCGGCCCTATTACGTCCGCCTCAATCTTACCTAGCGGGTCTAGACCATGGCAAGGGGCAGAGTTTATGCTATGATTTTATACATGGTCAGCTTTAAAAGCTGGTAGTTTGTCAATACAGTTTTATATTCATTTCTAACCATCTTTAATGCTCTTATAATGACGAGTCTATTTCATCAAGGTCTTGAATTCATATTGCATGGGGTTCCGTGATATAAATTGAACTAATCCCGATCAATTATAGACAGCCACTGAACCTAGAACTAACTATGAATAGTCGAGGTATTCATCCCTGTGTTAGCATGTATTGTGAGTATAGTAACTATTGATAATTAGTCCGTAGCGTATTTCTCATTATGAGGAGCATAAAATACAGAGTATTCTTGTCAAATATCGGCGGCTGATAATAAGAATTAATTCATGCAACCGAATAAGCCAGCTTAGGATCTAATTATGAATAAAGCTTCTTCTTTTTCTACTATGACCACTTGTATTTTAGTGTTGTTGGTATTGATTGTTATGCACATAATACCTCTGCCAATATTTGAAGTACTAATCTTGTACGTAATGATTTTCCGGCCACGCTGGTTCATAAATTTGGTGAATCAGATTTACGATCGATAGGTCATTGAAAAAATAACACAACCTTGATAGCGTATAACTTTCCTTCAAATCCTGAATAACCCTCTGTCAGAAAAAAACAATTCACCAAAAAGTGTTAAGTCTTGGATCTTGAATTCTGGAGTATGGTAGTCAATTAAATCACAAACCAAGAGGCATCTTTCATTGGTCAGTTTACACATCTACCACTTATGTCAACATACCTGTCGCCTGTAAAATTTAATATTAGGAGACAGAAATGGCCATATATAGCCAGGAATTTAAAGTACAATCCGTAAAGAAAGCATTATCCAAACGTGAGGGACAAACACTTAACGATATTGCCGATGATTTACGTATTGGCTATTCAACACTTCAAAGATGGATCCGATTAGCCAAGGAAAATAAACTAGAAAACCCTGAAACAAATATGTCAACCGAAAAAAGCCCACAGAGCTGGACTAAAGTACAACGTCTTGAGGCCATAATGGACTGTCACAGCCTGAACGATGAGCAGCTTAGCTCTTTTGCCTGCCGCCGAGAGAATGGAATTTACCCACACCATGTAAAGGAAAGGAGTCATGCTGGCCTGGCAACAGGCTGGATTTATTCGCATTCAAACCAATGCAACATTTAATTTTTCTAACCAGATACTGATACTGCCATTGATTAATGTCAGCGAGTCAATTTTTTAATGCTACGCTACAAATTGATTACACTTCCTGAACAGTCCACTAGGCTTCGGTTTTGAGCTAATAACTGCAGAATTAAGCAAAGAAAACTCATCAACGGCAGCTACTTTTTGCCCTAAAACCGGTACAGTGTAAATGCCTGAGATATATTTATTGAATACCAATGACAGTGCAAATAAAGTCAGTGCACAAATGATTTTGATACCTAATTTGGCACCCTTTACTTTTGAGGTCACTATAGTAGACTCTATAAATTAACATATACTCTACTCATGTGTCTGACTTAAAAATAAGCACCTACTTCTGAAAGAAGGTTCGGGTGAAGAGGGGGGAATGCATAACTCTCCTCGTCTAACCGTCATCAGTAAAGAAGCTGTAAATCAACTACATTGTTCCCGTGGCCTCTTTTAGATTACGGGCATTCTACCCCAGGAAAATATAATGTTTTTTCAAGAAAATAGACTTCATGCCTTGCTAATCTATGGAATACTTTCACAAGCTTCATTCATAGCCCAGGCAACGCCTATCCCCGCTACTCCCAAAGCCAGTATTAGCTCACTTCCCAATGAAACTCAGACAATCGTTATTAAGTATACTAATAAGCCTTTTGTTGAAATTGCCGCTGCAATTGAAAAACAAAGTAATATCAAGATTCAAATCGTACCCTTCCTGAAAAATCACCTAATCACTGCCGATATCCAAGCCAGAAGTTGGGAAATCGCTATAGCTCAGTTATTAAAAAATTATAACCGGGCCGGGTTTATTGATAAAAATGGACGGACTAGTCGAATTATAGTGACTGGAATTAACGGTAACGGCAGCGATACAATTAACTCACCTGAAAGCCTTTTCAACTATTCAGATAACAATTTGCTACAGAAAATTCCAGACCACCTAAAAAAATTGCCAAACGGCTCAGTCATAAGAATTAATTTCAACAAGTCCATGTTGAAAAACATGGCACTGGGCGAGGTGCTTTCATTATCATTACCCGCAGGACAATTTAATATCATCCATGACAATTTAGTTCTTGATAAAGAGGGTGGCTTTACCTGGGTTGGCTATCTCGAAGATGCGTTTCCTAAAAGCAGGGTCATCCTAAGTTTTGACAATAAAAATAGTTTTGGCAGGATTCAAACCCCTGACGGCGTTTTTCGTGTGGAAACCAGTGGCGGCGTAGACTGGTTGGTAGATGTTGACAATGCAGGCCTTAGCCCGGCGAACCAAGGGAAGGACGTATCCGCTATAAATTCTAGGGAGGCACAAAATTTCCCTGAGATTTTTCTT
>CAYWLM010000174.1:0-4125 GCA_964459125.1 uncultured Methylomonas sp.
TCCAGCTTTGGCCGCTTGTCCTTGCCAATCCAGGTCAGTTCCAGTTTAGTTTTACTCATAATTTTCGTTTATTCTCATTTGTAGGTGCCGCTTTAGCTGCACTGTACGGATAAATCCACACCTACCTGTAATAGTATTAGGTATAATGTCGCCTGGATTGGGGATACTTGGTCGGCACAAAGCCTCAGTGGAAGCACCGGGGCTTTGTGCTTTCTAAGGAAAACATTTTAGTCTTCACTTAATTATTGCTCCATCTTAAGCTATACTTTTCAACCCATGATCACCACTTTCATCAACATAAACAATATAATCTGAGAACTTAGAAATCATCCGCAAAGACTCCATCGAATAATAAATAAATCTTCAATCTGTGTTTTCTGGTTAAGCTTACTTTCCAATTGTTCTATCAATCCTTCCCGGCGGTCATCTACTTCATCTTGGCGGTCAAAGAGTTCTTTACGCTGTTTATTTCGAGCCCGCTCTAGGTCTCGCTGTTGTTTTTGTAAGCTGACTTTTTCTTCCAGTGTAGGTACTATCTTGGCATATCGACGCACTTCTTTAATTTCTTTATCCGTTTCTTTGATACTTTGTTCCAGGCTATATTTCAAATCATCTGCCCAGTGATCTAGTTTATTAACTTCTTCTTCAAAAAAAGTCAGATTCCGGTTATTAACCATTTGAGCTATTTCATGCTGTGCTACTATCAATGACTGCTCAATCAATGGGCTTTCTTCTACTATACCTGGCTGACAAGAACTTGTAGGTAGTTGCATAATTTTTTGGACTGTTTCTGAGGGAATACTCTCGCCATTATCTGTTTGCGCAGCAAATATGAGATGATCTTCGGTGCGTTCTAATGCTTCTATACTGTAGCGTTGTAATTTCAAGATACCGGTCTGTCCCAAAAGGTTTTCCAGAACGGTTATTTTTGCACCATGAGCAGCATAATCAAATGTGAGGTGTGCTGTTGGGGTATCTTGGGTTTTAGCAGAGTCTAAAACCCATTCGCCTAATGGATGAGTTAAGCGATAGGTGTGAGCATTGAGTATTTGTCCTTTTTTATCATGCCCTTTACGAATTAATTGATATTGTCCAGTAGGCGCTTCTTGAATAATATTTTCTTGTAATCTAAAGCTATGACTCGTGTTATCAAAGTCTGCTTTTTCATTTAATTGATGCTGAGTGACGGCCCAAAACCAACGGCTGATTTTGTCTAAACGCTGTTCTGCCTTATCTAATTGAATTTTGAGTAGGTCATGGATATCTTCGTCAAAGTTATCTAATAATAACTGTTGAGTTTGCTGAAGCTTATCATTGATGTCTGTTTCCAGTTCTATTTGTAATTGAGTAAATGCAGATTCAATTTCTTTGGCTGTTCGGCAACTGTCATAAATATTTTGGATGCGTTTTTCAAAATCTACACCTGACTCAATACTCCCCAAAATATCATCAGAGGCTCCAAATACACCATCGAAGAGATTAAACTTTTCAGTTAGCAGTTCTAAAACTCGCTGATCTGCATAATTGCGCTGGTTAATGAAGTTGATGACGACTACATCAAATTTCTGACCATAACGGTGGCAGCGACCAATCCTTTGCTCTATGCGCTGTGGATTCCAGGGCAAGTCATAATTAATAATTAAGGAACAAAATTGTAAATTCACACCCTCAGCAGCGGCTTCAGTGGCAATCATTATTTCTGCTTGATCACGAAAGTATTCAATCAAAGCTGTTTTACGATCAACAGCTCGTGAGCCTGTAATTTTGTCACTATCTTGGTTAGAAACTAACCATTGTTGATAAATTTCAGTTGAATCACTATCGTTATTGGTGCCATTGAAAGTAACTAATTTGCCTTGATAACCATGTTGGTTGAGGTAGCCCTTCAAATATTCTTGTGTTCGTCTGGATTCAGTGAAAATGATGGCTTTATTGGCTGCCCCCATTTTTTGCATTTCCCTAAACCCTATCTCTAATGCCGTATTAAGTTGCTGAGTCTTGGCATCAGTATGGATTGCTTGCGCCCATTTTATATAAGTAGCCAATTCTGTAATTTCTTGTTCTAACTGCTCCAGGTTTATCGCTGACTCAATATTAACGTCTTCTTGACTGCTATCCTCAAGTGTTTCTAAATATTCATCTTCAAGCTCTTCGTCTGAAATCAACCCCGTTAAGAAATCTTCTGCAGTTTCTAAAGATTGCTGTTTTAACGCGACAAGCCGGTGTTGAATTCGCTCTAATGTGGCTGTTACAGCAAAGGTAGATGAAGCCAGTAGTTTACGCAATATCAAATTGGTTAGATGGCGCTGCTTCTTTGGAAGTGCATAAGAATCTTCACGTAACATGAAAGCTGATAAAGCATCATATAAGCGCTGCTCTTCATCACTGGGGGAAAAAGGTTGTGTGAAAGTTCGTCGCTCTGTGTATTTCACATACTCTAATACGTGTTTTCTTAGAGTTCGCTTAACAAAGCCGTTAAGACGGCTACGTAATTCTGGTAAGTTTTCGCTAGAGCTTATGTATTGCTGACGGAATATTTTATCGTCACCAAATAGTTGATCATCTATTAGCGTAGATAGGCCGTAAAGTTCAATTAAGCTATTTTGTAATGGCGTTGCAGTGAGTAGTAATTTTTGCCTGCCTGCAAGGGAACGTCGTAAAGCCTGACCCATACGGTTACTTGTACGGTGTGCATTACGCAGTTTATGTGCTTCATCGATAGTGACTAAATCCCAGGGAATAGCAACCAATTCATCTTCCATTCGACTGGCATAGTGATAGGAAAGAATGATAACTTTGTTTTGTTTGAAAGGATTATAGATGCCATCTGCTTTCATTTTTCTGACTGCTATAGAGTCTAAAATGACACAGGGTAAATTGAATTTTTCGGTAAGTTCAGCCGCCCATTGGCGACGTAGTGAGGCGGGGCAAATAACTAGTAAATTACGCTTTCTTTCTGCCCAATACTGGCAAAGCACCAAACCAGCTTCGATAGTTTTCCCAAGTCCAACTTCATCAGCTAAAACTACGCCTTTAGATAAGGGAGAGCGTAAAGCAAACAGTGCTGCTTCAATTTGATGAGGATTTAGGTCTACACTGGCATCGAAGAGTGATGTTGATAACCGCTCTACGTCACCAGCAGAAGTTTGTCTGGTTAATTTGTAGGCGTAATATTTGGCGTGATAATCTGTAAATGTCCCTGTTTTCATAAAGTAGTGAGCTATTTTCCTTATGGGTGATTTCCTGAATGACGTTTTTATTGATTTATCTAATTTTTTTATTTTTCTTGCTCAGATGTAACTCGCCAGTCGTTTGAATAATGAAAATTAGACTTAATCTCAGCATAAATTGCTTGGTCATACTCTATAACAAATTGAGGATCGTTATTATAGTCGATAAGCAAGTGTATATATATTTTTAAACCTTATACAGCTATGATTTTACAAGGCTTCACACAAGTAACTATTTAAGTTTTCATTGTTTTTAAATAACAATATGGCATATTATAAATATGTGTCATATCGGCAGATAAAAGTAGATCCTTTATGATAAATCCATCCCCCCGAATTACCGCGAGAGTTGATTCTGATACACAAGCTTTATTATCTGAGGCCGCAGCACTGTCAGGCATTTCCAGCATTAATTCATTTGTTCTTAACGCCGCTATTGAAAATAGCAAAAAGCATTATGGAACATGAGCATATCTTGCAGCTTAGCCGAAAAGATGTAATGCGACTCGTTGATGCTTTAGATGCTCCTCTCAAAAAACATTCACGGTTACAACAAGCAGCACAACGCCATGACAACAAAACACAATTGTGATCAGAGTATCGCTGGATAAGAAAATACATAAACGAAGTCTTTTAAATTGCGGTGTTGAAGCACTCAACAACCATTTATGCATGATGGCTAGTCAACAATCGGATAAAGATAATACCCGCATATTTGTCTTAGAAAATTATCCAAACCCTGTGACTATTATTGGTTACTACACCCTGACAATGACAGCTATTAATGTGAGTTTATTACCTCAAAAACTACAGAAAAAACATAAGCCCGCACAGGCTGGTGGATTAATTGCTCATTTAGCAGTCGATAAGAGCTACGCAAAACATGACTTTGGAG
>CAYWLM010000175.1:0-4093 GCA_964459125.1 uncultured Methylomonas sp.
TAATCAAACTCAATACTATATTTAATATCACTACTATAGGTAGAGCCTGCTCGCGTTTCTACGCTGATGTTTTTAGTGAGTTTATATTCCACTGCAAATTGCATTTGCGCTGTAAGCACATCCATAATATATCTTGCATATAAATCAGGACCTATACGTTTCCCTATCACCATCGAATTTTGACCCAAAGCGGTACTTTTTATGTCCAACTCATCAATACCAACAGTTCCCATCACCGCATCAACATATTCCCGCCCCAGGCTTAATGCAACTTGAGCCATGAGGGCTGAACTATTACCCCCGCTCTTATTGAGTGGCGCACCAGTCAACAAATAGGCTAGCGCATCATTATCACCCGATGCTGGCTCAGTATAAATACGGGTAACAGGTTTTTTTAGCGTTCCGGTCAAACTTAAATAGGCGATAGTCTTATCATTCCAGTCTCTCGCCTTACGTGAAGCCAGAATATTGACACCGGGGTTTTCTGCATCTCCTGCAAACAGTAACTGCCCCTTTTCAATAGTCAGGCCCTGTCCGTAAGCGACATAGGTGCCTTCGCGTAAATTCAGTTCATTAAACAATTTTAAGTTATTATTTTCCTGTAATGCGCGTAACTGACCCTCTAAACGTGTTTTTAAACCAAAACCTTCAATAGAAACAGCGTCTCCCAGCTGAATAATGACATCCATATCGACTGGATAGGCAGTCGGTTTAAGCTCCGCTATTTTATTGCTAATAATCACCTCATCATCACTCAGCTCAACTGAACTTTCCGGCAAAGTATGGAACACCATAAGAGCCTTAGGCACAGTCAATTTACCTTGCAGCTTAGCACCCTGCATATTGCCTGTTAAATACAAGTCGGGGGATACCCAGGCCTGTATCTCAGGTAGTTTAACTAGCTGCAAATCTTCGCCTTTCAACGTCATATTGTATTGTAACTGCGCACTGGCATAGTGATGGACTTGACCGTCAATCAATAGGCGCCGCCCTTCTATATCAGCTCCGCCACGCAAAAAAACCTGCTCCGTTTGTGCATGCGTTAGCTCAAGATTCAAGTTACTAAGCGACAAACCTGCGCTTATCACAGTCATGCTACCTTGCTGTAATTTCAGCCAGCTATCATTTAAGTCTGGAGACTTTAATAAGCCTTGTATGTGCACTTCGCCGTCTACAATACCTTTAACATTACTCACTGAATCAGCAAAAGCACCGATAAAACCGAGCTTATCCAGATGCACATTTAGTAAGCCTTGTATTGTGGCCGTTGCCATATGCGACAGACCCTCGACTTTAACCTGTCCATTAAGCTGATTAGTATCACTTAAAACCAGAGATAAATCAGATTGCATAGAGTCGGCTAAAAACCGGGCATCAAAATGTGCTGTCTTAAAATCAAGTCGCTGTACGCCCAGCTCCTCGTCTTGCACTATCATCACCCCCGGATCGAGAGTTAGCTGTATATTTCCTTGCAATGTCTGTTGTAAAGACAAGGAAAACTGACTCTGCAAAAAACTGTTTACTTTCACCGTTGAGGGCATCCAATTGGCAAATACAGATAAGGGTAATTGCCTGATAGTTCCTGCCAGCTTTTGCCCGGTCGATTCTGGCTCAGCACTTATACATAGCAATCCCGTCCCGCTTTCTTGAGCTAAGCAAAGTTCTGTATCCAGCTTTGGTACTTGTTGATCTTCAAAGGCAAGCTGTAATGGGCTGGCTTTTATAATACTCCATATGCCCAGCGATTCACTCTGCATTTGCAGCTGTCGTATCTGCCCCTGCCATTTCCTGGAGACTGGCTCCCATGCACCTTGTACTGCTAAATCCAGATTAGCTATCTCACTCTTCACCTGAGCGCGCAACTCATGATGTGCATTTTGACCCATACTTTGTAATTCAATAAGTTCAATCTGCTGATTATTAAAAACAATTTTCTGTGCTGTCGCCTGTACATCTAATTGCCCCTCGCCCGCTGTATCTAATGTAGCTTTAACGGCCATAATGCCGACTTTATACTCTTGAAAACTAAATCCATCCGACAATAAATGAAATTTCACCTGAGGTTGATTTATTTCCCCATGTAGCGACCCTTCCGCAAACACTGCACCCGTCAAATCGGGACTGAGATCATGTAAATTTTCTGCATTCAGAATAAAGGTTAGTAAATTGCGTTTACCGATCTCACCCTGAATATCCATATAGTTTGTACCAACACTTGCATGCAATTGCTCTATAGAGGTTTGCTCCGCTGTATAGTGAATTTGTGCGCTACCGAGCAATTTTTTACCTAATATTTTGCCATCCAGACTTTTCACTTGCACACGAAAATCTGGCTCATTAACAAGTTGCCCTGAAATATCTGTCTGCAGATTTATTTCCCCTTGATAATCCGGCGCTAGTGATGCCAGTTGTAACTTTTTCGCCTGCAACTGTAGCTGACTAGGTAAACCTTGCGTCCAGCTAAACCGCCCTTTAGCCAGTATTTCTCCCTTAAATGCTTTTAAATTCAAAGTATTTAAACTGATTTGTCTGCTGTCTCCTTGCCCCTGTAACTGCAGGTGCTCAACAGAAAAATCCTGAGCCGACAAATCGCTCTCAAAATTTAATACATAATCATCCACCTTACCCTGCACGCTAAGTTTTGCATTGTTGCTTGCGTATTGCTGCTTTCCCAGTAAAGGCCATTGCAATACTGGCCAGGCCATTTGTATATCAAACTGCGGGGATGCCTCACTCAATACTACCCAGCCTTGTGCATGTACATCACTCGGTGCCAGTACATTGGCATCCAGATAGATTTTCTGAGTATCTCCGTGTAGAGATACATGCGCCTTTACATCGGCCAAATCAGGCACCGATTTCGCCACATTCACATCTACTGTAAAGGGCGTGTTAGGCCCTAATTCCAGGGCCACATTGCCGTCCTGCAATTGAACCATTTCGCTATCCAGCAGCAACTGGCTAATTTGCAAGTCCTGCCCCTGATACCTCAAAACCAGACTAATCCTGTCTAGCAAATAATCGGATTCACCCTGTTTAATACGCAAGTCACTCACAGAGACATGACTAACCATTAAAGTCATCGGCATAACAAAAGGAGGCGATTCAGGTTCCTCTTCTACGGGTTCCTTACTGTCAAGCAATACAACATCAACGCCTGCTGCCTGCAACGACTCAAATAAAACGCGCTCTTTCAGCAAATCCTGCAACTTGAGCTGATAAGACAGCGACTTGATATTGACCTCGACCACATCATCCCGGTAGCTCACATCAGTGACAAATATATCACTCAAAAGTAAACCATCGACTTTAGCAATGCTCAGCCCAGGCACTTGATTGATAGCCTGCAACACCACCCAGCGATTAAACTGCGGACTGTAAACCAGCAAGGCAATCACCACCACGAGTATCAGCACTGTTGTGCATAGGATCGCAAGACAAGCACGGAATAATATCCTCATAAGGCCGTACTCAAGCTAAAATGCACATGCACATCACCAAAATCATCAGTAGGTACGGCAAGATCAAGACGCACTGGCCCCACTATTGAATACCAGCGTACACCTAAGCCAACGCCGAATTTCATAGAAATGGCGTTATTAAAAGCATCTCCCGCATCAACAAAAGCAGCCATGCTCCAGTTTTCATAAACGCGCTGTTCATACTCCAGACTGCTAGTGATTAAATATCGTCCGCCGACTACTGCTCCAGATGCATTACGCGGACCGATACTTTTATAATCATAACCGCGTATACTTTCGCCTCCCCCCGCATAAAAACGGTAACTGGTAGGTAAATCTGCAAAATTATCTACAGCCGTTGCACCCAGATCAATTTTTGCTATCAAGCACCCTCCATAAAAGGTAGGGTAAGAAACTTTGGTATACCATTTTGGCTGAATAAAACTCACCGAAGACCCGACACTACGATGCGCTCCGTTCACCTCAAACATATATTTATAACCTTCTAAATACATTCCTTTTTTTGTCGCTCTGACATTGGACATACTAATACCAGGCACCAGCAAAAAGCTCGTTTGATAAGGATCGACTGTTGAATTACGAAATCGTTCAAAGACAAATTTTAATTGTTC
>CAYWLM010000176.1:0-1730 GCA_964459125.1 uncultured Methylomonas sp.
GGCTTTTGCCTGAGTAATCACATCTGCATCAGAAATAAAGTGATGAGTGCTTACACCAAAATGCTGTAAACGTGGTTTGGATAAACCCACACAAATCATTTCTACATCAGCAACAATATTAGCGCCTAGACTGATGGCACTCAGACCGGCTGACACCGCGTTTGGATGAAATTTGGTGAGACCATTGAATTCAAAATCAGCCGTCGCATGAATCATTCTACGTACAATATTCCATTCATCTGCTGAATAGTGATGTTTACCTACTTCCTTATCGACAATAGCAAATGAGTCATGCTCAATTTTTTGCCCTGCCTGGGTCATTTGTTCTGTAATGGTGTTCTGTTGCATGGTTATTCCAAGAAATTGTATGTGCAACTATGATAACAAATTTATACATTTTACGAACTAACGGGGAGGCTAAATAAAGGGACAGACTAAATTTCTAGGCCAGGCTTTTTCTTAAAAATGAATTGGGATGCAGTGCGAGCTTGTACTTAAGGCAGACGACAGTGTCTTGCCCTGGTTTTATGTCACTCTAATTTGGATAAGGTTTCTGTGGGGTTAATCGGCAGTTCTAACTATTTGACTAAGAAATGCTCCAAAATATCGCTGGCTTGTTCACAGGAAATTATCGTTTGCTCACTTTGTAGTAAATAGCTGGCAAATAGCTGGATGCACTTCCAGTTATTTGGTTCTTCGATAAATCGAAAAGCTTTAGTATACAGAGCACTGATTTTTAATTCACGCTCAGCAGCACTAGGGATAAAGTATTCTAAATAGCGAGATGCCTGCTCTATATCCGAGTGGCCACCGTAGTTTTTTAAAGCGACTATATTTATTAAATGTAAGTTAAATATCTCATCATCACGCAGTGCAACATATTTAGCCTCTGCCAAAGGGCCGATCAGCAGGTTAATAACATCTGCCTCATAGGCATTCTGTAAGCTTTGCTGTTCTTCTAACGAACCTAATTGGTTATTTTCTATTTCGGCTACAGGTAAATTATCTATTAATCTGCCACCTAATACCTGGGCAAAATGTGAATGATGTTTTTGTTGTTGTCTGTTAATCATAATCTGAAAAAAGACCGGAGGTAATTTTTGCTGGTGGTTGCGTAAATATATTGCCACCACGTGGCCTGCTTCATGATACACAATATGTTGAAGTAATTCTTCGGCGCTGCCAGGCGAATTGTGGAGTAATTGATTGGTACGTTTCATAATGGGTAAACCCTTTAGAAAAAGAGTGCGACCATTACAGTCGCACTAAGAGGAAGTAGATAGCCCTTATATCCAGAGAGGAGTGCATTCAAGAGTTAGGCGTAGTTTATGTGAGCGATAATTGTTTGCAAATGTGGCATTTTGACGCGCGACAATTTGCCGCCTGTTTTGGCATTATAACTGCTTTGTATTACTATTGCCTTATTGGAAATCCAGCTATAAAGCCTTGTCTTTGCTCATTCTAGCAAATAAATAAGTTAAATCACTTAATCATTTATGGTATTTGCCCTATTTATTCTAATATTGTACAAAACCTTGCTGATGCCGTGTTTTAAATTATTTTGTGCAGTGTTTTTTTTGGGGCCGTCGTTGCGGTAAAATGACTCAATATTCTTCGCCTTATCGCGTAGCATTCAGACACAGGCTAAAAACAATTAAAATTATAGACTATATATGGAAATTTCCCTGATTATCCCTACTTATAATCGTTGTTTGCTACTTAAACGCGCG
>CAYWLM010000176.1:1830-4065 GCA_964459125.1 uncultured Methylomonas sp.
GGTGGGCATGAAGACCAGCTTTCACACAAATACTGGGGGATGGACAGATTCAGAATACAGGCTTTGGAAAAAATCATTTCCCATCCTGATTTAAGTGTAGAAAATAAACACAGTGCAATACAAATGCTGTTAAAAAAAGTACGCATTTTTAGAAATGGTGCATTGAAGCGCGACAAAATCGAATCTGCACAACACTATCAACAATTGCTTGATAAGTATCAACAATGATTCCACCGTAGCACAGACTTCAGTCCGCTCTTATGGCAAGCCCCTAATGGGTAATGGCTTATTTGATTTTGCTACGGTCCAATTATCAGGCGGTATTAAAGGATAATGCTAAAGTTTCGTAATCAATTTGTTGTAAAGCTTTGTGAATATGATTAACTACATTTGCTTCGAAATAAGTTTGCCTTTGATGCACCTGCTATTGAATCTTTTCTGATTTTTTTTGTTGCAAATATTGAATGATTTGCTGTGCCTGTTGTTCATTAATGACATCTTCAAAAACTGGCATTTTAGTGCCCGCTTGATACGAAGGTGCATTTCTAATGAAGCCTGGTAATTCACTGGCCATGAAATATTCGGTTACATTTTTGGGTATATTAAGCTCTGGCCCAACATTACCGCCAATTAAATTAATCGAATGGCAGCGTATGCAATAAGTGCTGAATAGTTGAAAACCGTTATTGATAGCTTCTGTTTGTTGCATAGGCGTAGCGGCATCATAATAAGCAGAGGCGGGTTGTAATTCGATTGAGATAAGTTGATACGGCCAGGGGTAGCGTAATTTATCGACTTTTTCAGGCCATACCAGATAGAAAGGTGCGGGTGTCATCATCTGTTTGCCAGACTTAAATGAATTCCATTTATCTGGAGGGATGTAGCGTTATCCTGATAGGCTATATATCCTTTTTTTTGCCGGGCATCAGCAAGGGACATGCTAACTTTGTATCCGTCTTGTGCCGTGAATACCAGCAGTAAATCAGTGTCTTGATAAGGTTCTGGGTATTTAAACTTTTGAAGTACCTGAGAAAGCAGAAAACCTTCATATTCTCTGTCTTGCTGAAAGACCGGATCTTTTTTTACTTTAACAGTTTCGGATATGAAGTCCCCCGGGTTTACCGCGAGTAAATCGATTTTAGGCCAATCCGTATCTTTGGCCACAGCAGGATTAGATAAAAAAATCAGTGCGGCAATTAAAAATGGAAGGGGTTTATTATTTATCATAAATGGTCGCATTTTAAATGCTACTTTTAAATACTTGGACGCAATAATTTTCCAGGCAACAATAATAGCTTGTTAAGTTCTGTTATGCCTATTTTATGTTGCATAAATAAATTCTTGATGGGTGCAGGCTAATATATTAGCGGAAAATATTGAAGATGAGGGAGTTAAAGAGAAGGCGGGTGCTTTGCCTGTAAATTTCCCGTATATGATCTTAATATCCAATACTATGGAGTTTTTAATATCGTATCATACCAATTAATGTTATTTCGCAGCACCCTGGCCGGAAGGGTGCCTGAATGATTAGAGGAAGATATAGTTTAATTATAGGCCTGGCTCAATTCCAAATTAACAATGTTAGAGCGCGTTTGCAGAAGATTCTTGAAGAAGTAGGTTGTATAACTTCGCAGGGCTACGGTTGCCGTTTTCTAAGGGCCACTTTAGGCAGATAGCTACGCTGCTAAACATTTACGTAGTCAGCTATGTACCAGTTTCAGTGCCTTGCTCTCGACAAAAAATAAACTCGTTATATTGCCGTAACCCCGCCACCACGCGAAGTATAGAATACCAGCATTTCTGCTTTATCATTTTCCAGGTACTTCATTGCCGCATTCAAACGTTCGATGCAATATATGACTCTACTGGTTTTCCAGATTTCTGAAAAAAGCGAATTAACACCTCAATCATATTCCCCATAATAGCGCGTAAGCACTATTCTGGAACATTATTTTGATCCGTCACTCTTACCTTGTTATTTCTTTATATCGTTGAATTTGCACGTATTTAGTGGTTTACATTGCAATTCATTTGATTAATGCTGATCTGGTCTGTTTTGTGCTTTAAAAATTAAGTACACATGGCTTAAATCGTATTAAACATCTTGGCCGTGATTAAAAAAATTCTAAGCTCTAAGCGCTGGCAAATAATAATTTACCGTGTTGACTGCTTAATCATAGAAATTTATGTAAACACTACCTTAGGATATTGAAATGAGTGGAAATGAATCTCGCT
>CAYWLM010000177.1:0-3994 GCA_964459125.1 uncultured Methylomonas sp.
CCAGGCTTGTTCAATTTCTTCGCGACTGATAAATAAAGTTGGGTTGCCACGCATTGCTTCCAGTACTAATTTTTCATATCCACCAAAAATACGACTATTTTTAAAAGTATCGGAAAAGCTTAAATCCAGTTTGGTTTTTTGTAGTTTTATGTTTTCATCAATGCCGGGGATTTTATTTAACATTTGAATTTCAATGCCTTCATTCGGTTGCAGGTGAATGATTAGCTTATTAGCAGGTAACTCTCGATAACTTTCAGTAAAGATGTTATGCGGTAATTGTTTAAAGTTGATTACAATTTCTGAGCGCTTATACATCATGCATTTGCCAGTACGTAAATAAAAGGGAACACCGGCTCAGCGCCAGTTATCTATATCAACGCGTAAAGCAACGAAACTTTCTGTGCTACTGCTGGTATTCGCTCCTTCTTCTTCCAGGTAACCGGGAGTTGCCATACCTTTATGAAAGCCTTTGCTATATTGGCCGCGTACTGTTTTTTCATGGACATTTTCTGCGGTAATAGGGCGTAGCGCCGACAATACTTTGATTTTTTCATTATGAATGCTTTTTGCTTCTATATTAACCGGTGGTTCCATCGCGACAAAGGTTAAAATCTGTAGCAAATGGTTTTGTACCATATCGCGTAATTGACCTGTATGATCGAAATATTCCCAGCGACCTTCTATGCCAACCTCTTCGGCAACGGTAATCTGCACTGAATCAATGGTATTATGATCCCAATTGGTGGTAAAAATGGAGTTAGCAAAACGCAATGCTAATAAGTTTAGGACGGTTTCTTTACCTAGATAATGGTCGATACGAAAAACCTGGTTATCATTAAAAACACTGGCAACGACATCATTGATTTCTTTAGATGAGGCAAGGTCATGACCAATGGGTTTTTCCATCACCATACGCGAAGTGTTGGTTAAAACACCTGAATGCTTTAAGCCCTGACAAATATGCTGAAAAAGAAAGGGTGCAACGGCAAAGTAGTTAACCATAACGCGTTTGCACGAATCCGTTATCTCATTAAATATGGTGTATTGCTCAGGCTTGGTTAAATCCATTTGCTGATAAGATAAGCGCGCAGAAAATTTATACCATATTTGCTCATCAATCGGAGCGCCTAAAAACTTTTGCAGACTTTTGTAGGCAATTTTAATAAAGCTTTCTGAGTTTTCTTCTAATCTGTCGACGGCTATAATGCGCGTATCAGGTTCAAGAAAGTTACCATTTTCTAAACGGTATAGTGAAATGATCAATTTGCGCCGAGACAAATCACCAAGACCACCATAGATAATCAGGTCGCAAGGTGCAAAGCTTTCTTCAGTAGTTGTCATTGTTTTGTGTTTCTAGGGACCTTATATTTTTGCTGTTCAGAGCTTTATATTATTAAGTCTGGAATGGATGTTTCTGACATTAAAATAGAGTATAGTATTCATGTTGTTAAAAGTAAATATCGTGGGGGGTGGTGTAAAATGAAATTCAATCCATGTAAAGGTAGTGCTTTTTGTACGGAATCAGGGTCGCATTGTGAGGGGTGTGGCAGGTCTCATGTGGAAATTGCGGAGACTAGAGATCTGCTTAATGGTCTGGTGGAGTTTGTGCAAAAACAGGATTATGAAAACCCCGCAGATTTTGCTCAGTTTATCAGCGCTTCGCTGGTAAAAAAATGTTTGAAATTTTGAATCTAATAGTATTCAAAATAGCTGAACAAAAAGTGTACTATTTACAAAGCAAGTTGTTTTAGATAATATTTTATAACGCAAGTCTCCAGAAATATCACTGGGGATGGCTATTTTAAATGAGAGGAAAAAAGATAATGCAAGTAACTTCAGATATGTTGGCTGAACTAATTAAAGCAGCGAGTGATACTATTGCAGAACACGAAGCAGAAGTAACTGAGCTGGATAAAACCCTTGGTGATGGTGATCATGTAATTAATATCCGTCGTGGACTTGGTTTTCTAGTCGACCAAAGTGAAGAAATAAGCCAGTTAGACTGGGCTGATGCATGGAAAAAAATGGGCATGACCTGCATGAGTAAAATCGGCGGTGCTTCAGGTTCTTTAATTGGTACTTTTTTTGTTGCAATGGGTAAAGATGCAGCAGGAAAAACAATTGATCCCGTTACCTTTGCAGCGTCTTTTAATGCAGCAGTTGAGGCGATGAAGGCTCGTGGAAAATCTGATGCTGGTGAAAAAACAATGTTAGATACATTGATACCGGTAGCCAACTATTTAAATGAAAACTGTGGCAAGCTCGAATATTCAGCTTTGTTAGCAGGGCTTAAAGAAACGGCTATTAAAGGTATGGAGTCTACAAAAGAAATGCATTCAGTACGCGGCCGTTCTTCATTTCTGGGTGAGCGTAGTGTTGGGCATATCGATGCTGGAGCAAGAAGTTCTCAGCTAATGATCTGTGCAATTGCAGATGCAATAGCAGCGAAACTGTAAGTCGTTTAACACCACACTTTGTACAAACGACAGTGTGGTTTATTAAGGCTGAGTTGTTGTAGCGTTAGTTTTGTTACTAGACAATGAAGCGTCTTAAACGCTAAAACTTAATAAGGTGAGCATTGCTCACCTTTTGTCTTTGTAGGATACAGAAAATTTCTACCCTGCTTCACTGAAAACTTCCAGAGAACAAGCAAAAAAATGAAATATAAAACGGTGCATAATATATTTGTTTTTTTATTGTATTCTGGCTTGTTATTTATTCTGGGTGCCACTTTTTTTGTCTCTAAAGGGGGGCTTCTTGAGCACTGGGGATGGGTGATTTATGGCAGTAGTTTTGTTGTGTTGTTTAGCAGTGTTTTTATTATATTCTTTGCTCGCAAAAGTAGTGGTAGCCTAAAGTTAGATAGTCGTGAAAGAAAAATAGACGAAGATCTGGAAACATTACACCAGGCGCAAAAAGAGTATCAAGAAAGATTAGCTATATTGGCACAAAGAGAAGCTGAGGTTAAGCAGAAATTATTGCAATTCCAGCAATATATGGAATTTCCAGATGAACAGGAATGGCAGAATCAGGGAGAAAATGATTACTTTGATGAGGATATTGTTCAGTTATTAAATGATAAGGCTAAAGTCATTTTTACTAATATTGCCAATAAAAAATATACCGAAAATAACGCTTTCAAACATGAGTTATTGCTGCAAGAACTTGTTGATTTGATCGAATCAGTTGCCCGCATTCATCATCCTGACTCAGAAAACCCCATACTGGAAACCAGTGTCGAAAATCTGCTGCGATCATTGAATAGGCTTTCTATGCAGTTACTTGTTTTTATTGATGATTTTCCGGTTAATATAAAAAAATACAATCTTAGAAAAACCTATGAATATATTCAATGGTCTGTCACTGGCTACGGTAACTATAAAAAAGCTGCGCCGTTCTTAAACTTTGCTGCGCCTGTACTGCGGATTGGTATGGCTGCTAATCCGGTTATCGGGATTGCGCAAACAGTCGTGATTGAGGCGGGAAAGCAAGCCATAAAATCAGGCACAGAGAAATATGCTTTAAAGCTGTTACACGATGTTATAGAAATTATTGGCGAGCAGGCGACCACTATTTTTGGTGATGAATCATTTCGTTATCGTTGTGAGCATTGGGTTTATGCGGTAGAGCTTACTGAAATTATTGAGCATTTCACACCTGTACGGCAAGGTGCATTAGCAAAAACGTTAAAAATAGTCGGTGGTTTATCAATTCGCGGTGAATATGACCGGATATTTATTTATCACTGTTTGGCTCAGAGCAAAAGTGCAGGTCCAGAAAGGTTTGCAAATGATTTTTTTAGCCAGGAAGATAAACAGAAAATAGTGAATAAACTGAGTGCTTTTGTTGAGAATACAGTTATTCAGGGCGGAGATGAACTAGCAGAAAAAAAGCTTATCAGCTGGCGTAAAAAAATTGAATCACGGTTTGGCATAAAAATTCAGTTAAATGTAGATAAAAATGATGCGAATTATTTAAGAACTAATCTTTGCTC
>CAYWLM010000178.1:0-2420 GCA_964459125.1 uncultured Methylomonas sp.
CCCCTGTATCAGGATAGTTTTCGCCTTATTCAGAAAAGAGTACTAGAAAAGTCATGCAGTCTTTGGAGCGTGTTTATGTGCAATATTTTAATTACCAAGATGCTCGGACGGGGACTAAGGAACGAGAATTCAATAATGCCCGAGTCTGCGCAGTAGACTAAGCTAAAGGCGAGAGGCGGGAATAGGCATTCACAAGATTTTAAAGACAGTGATATCAGTTGTGTCCGCTCCTCTGATTCGCCATTGATGCGCATTCTAAAACCAGAAAACCTTGATTACTTTTAGCTCTTATTGCGTAAAGCTGCTGTTACGGCCTTTAAATCATCCATAATCCAGGTCGGAGCATAATCAATCAGCGCTATATCTTCTCGTGTTGAAGCACCTGTTAATACCATTAAACTACGCATACCTGTGCGTACCGCTCCTAAAATATCTGTATCCAGCCGGTCGCCAATGGCTATTGTATTTTCAGCACTGCTGCCTAACAGCGCAAGGGCCTGCTGATAAATGATCGGTTCGGGCTTACCTATCACTTTAGGTGTACAACCTGTAGCAGCATGTAACGCAGCTAAAATCGCGCCATTGCCCTGTATCAGGCCAAGTTCTGTTGGTAATGTGGTATCGCCATTCGTGGCAATAAACTCTGCACCTGCGCGCAAGTTCAGCGTGGCTGTAGATAATTTATCCCAGTTAATCGATTCATCTTTACCACAAACAACAATATCCGCGCCCTGACCGGGCGTTGCTTCAGTACTTAATTGATACAGATCAGTTAACGTAAAACCCTGTTCTAAAATGGGCTGAATCGCGCCATCTTCGCCTAAAACAAATACCCGTGTATTAGCAGGATCTTTATGTTGAGCAAGATAAAGAGCGGTTGCCATACCTGAGGTTAGAATTTCTCTGGCTTCCACTGCCACTCCCATAGCTGCCAGTTTTTTGATATATTGTTCATTAGTATGGCTGGCGTTATTGGTGGCCAATATAAATGGAATCTGTTGCTCGCGTAAAACCTGAAAGAATTCTTTTAGTCCGGCAATGGCCTGGTCACCATGCCATAATACGCCATCCATATCGATGATCAGTGCGTGTATATTAGTGAAAGGTTCAGTCATGTTAAGTTCTTTTGGAAAACAAAATAAACGGGTGAAATACTCAGGCTTCTACTGCCTACTATTTATAATAGTGCTCAGTATAACAGGCTGCAGTGTAAAACAACCACGACAAGTAGCGATCGCTTCAGCCCATCCTTTAGCAACACAGGCAGGCTTTGAGATATTACGTCAGGGTGGTAATGTCTATGATGCAGCTGTGGCTGTAAGCGCTGCTTTAGCCGTAGTTGAACCCTCTGGTTCCGGACTGGGGGGCGGTGGATTCTGGTTATTGCATCGCCAAAGTGACGGCCTGGATATTATGCTTGATGGCCGTGAAAAAGCGCCAATAGCTGCCGATAAAGACATGTTTCTTGATGCTTCGGGAGCAGTTAATAAACAGCTCTCATTAAATGGTGTTTTAGCGGCCGGCATTCCTGGTATGCCAGCGGGCTTAGTGTATTTGTCAAAAAAATATGGCAGGCTCCCGCTGGCAACAAGTTTACAGCCAGCCATTCGTTATGCCGAGCAAGGCTTTGCAATTGGCGCACGCCACCAGAAGTTATTAGGCTTCCGTAAAGGCGTGTTAAATCAACACCCTGAAACGGCCGCTATTTTTTTACAACAGGGACAAATCCCTGCTCAAGACAGCTTACTCAAACAAACAGATCTGGCGCAAACTTTAAAACATATTGCAACTCAAGGCAAAGCAGGATTCTATGCGGGTATAGTTGCGGATAAATTAGTGCGTGCAGTACAAAAGGAGGGTGGCATCTGGACTTTGAAAGATTTACAAAGCTATCAGATTGTCGAGCGCAAACCCATCACCGGTAGCTATAAAGGTATAAAAATAACCAGTGCTGCCCTACCCTCATCAGGTGGTATTGTTTTAATAGAAGCGCTAAATATTCTGCAAAATATCGATCTGCAAGCTATGGATAGCGTAACGCGGAAACACATGATAGTTGAAGCGATGCGCCGTGCTTATCATGACCGGGCATTATATTTAGGTGATACAGACTTTATCGATGTACCTGTCGATCGTTTGATCAATAAACAATATGCACAAGGTTTGTCTAGTACGATACGCGCCGACCGGGCTTTACCTAGCGAATATTTAAGCGGGTATACAGCAGCTAAACAAGAAGGCCGAAATACCACTCATTTTTCAATTATGGATAATCAAGGCAATCGTGTTGCTGCCACTTTAAGTATTAACTTTCCTTTTGGTGCAGGACTGGTAGCAGAGGGTACAGGTGTATTACTCAATAATGAAATGGATGACTTTGTCAGCGCTGAAGATAGCAGCAATGGCTATGGCTTAGTCGG
>CAYWLM010000178.1:2520-3992 GCA_964459125.1 uncultured Methylomonas sp.
GCATCAGCTTAAACAGACGTATAATTATGGCAATATGCAGGTGGTACAACTGGATAAAGCCAATGACAGCCTATCTGCCGCTAGCGACCATCGTGGTGAAGGCTTTGCCAGTGTGCAGACTATTAATGAGTAATATTGATATTTACTATGCCTCTGCAGTATCAAGTTTTGCACCCAGGCTAGCTGATTATCAGGCTAGCCTGGATAAAGATGAATTAGCGACTGCTGAACGATTTAAATTTAACGATCTCAGAGAGCGCTATATTATTAGCCACGGAATACTTAGGCAAGTATTAGCAGAACGAGTAACTGAACTAGCTGCAAATTTACGCATTGAAAAAACTGAATTCGGTAAGCCCTTTTTACCCGATGTCCCGGATTTAAGTTTTAATATGTCACATTCAGGCGATATTCTAGCCGTCGCAATTAGTTCACAATGCCAGCTAGGGGTTGATGTAGAGTGCTACAAGCCGCGTAACACATGGGAAGGACTGGTAAAAAAATGCTTTGCACCCGAAGAAGCCGATTTCTGGTATAGCCTGGATAAAGCTGAACGTAATGATGCTTTTTATCAATTCTGGGTTAAAAAAGAAGCCTTTGTAAAAGCCGTAGGTAAAGGCATTACCTTAGGCCTGGATCAATGCGTGGTTAATCCTGATGATTTAAGGTCATTTTTGCGCGTGCCTAAACTAGCTGGTTTAGCGGATAAATGGCAGATTTATGCTTTGAACTTAGCGGAAAATGAATTTGGCGCTGTGGTATGTGACAGGCACAATATGCGTTTACGTGTGCTAGAGTTATAAGCCCATCGATTTGCAATGACCTGACTCAGTTATTAATCTCTTTATCTGACATAACCTACAACGGAAATAAAGTGACAGATCGAACCTATTAATACAAAAAGATGCCAGATACCGTGTGCATGACGCAGTTTATTTAAATCATCCATAACATAAAATATTATACCTACAGTATATGCTATGCCTCCAGCCGTAAGCCATGCAATTCCGGCTGTGGTAATAGCAGCTTTAAGAGTTGAATACTCAAGAGTACACACCCACCCCATCAATAAATAAATGACAATTTGCAGGGACTCATTTCGCTTAGGGCTATAGATTTCCAGCAATATTCCTATCGCTGCAAGCCCCCAGACGACGCTTAGCATTAGCGGCCCATTACTATCTCCCAACGACACCAGCATATAGGGTGTGTAGGTACCCGCAATCAGCAGATAAATAGAAAGGTGATCAAGCTTCTGGAAAATTTGCTTAAGTTCTGGAGGATGAAAACTGTGGTAGAGAGTGGACATGGTATAAAGTAAAACCAGTGTCAGTCCAAATACAGTAAAGCTGATAATGATTAAAGGCTCATTCTGCTGAATACCAATCGTCAGCAATGACCCCAATCCGACCAGCGCTAAAATAGCACCAATTAAATGGCTAATACTGTTAAATCTTTCGCCGTAGTACATA
>CAYWLM010000179.1:0-3990 GCA_964459125.1 uncultured Methylomonas sp.
TATCAATACATCACTTAATGAATACAATTCCTGGAGACTTGAACTAAAAGTATTTTGACTAAAATTAGCTTATATCAGAAAGAGCAGTTAATGCTTCGGATAGACTACTGACTGGAAAGATCTGCAAGCCAGCAATGGCTTTCTTGGGTGCGTTGGCTTTGGGAATAATAGCCTTTTTAAAACCATGTTTTGCTGCATCATTAAGGCGTGCATAACCGTTGGCTACTGGTCTTATTTCACCGTTCAAGCCCAGTTCACCAAAGAAAAAACTATCGTGTGGCACGACGCTATCTTTTAGGCTGGAAACAATACTGATAAGGATAGCAAGGTCAGAACTGGTTTCGGTGACTTTGATGCCTCCAACTACATTGGCATAGATTTCATCGCTGGCAGTGAATATGCCCCCATGCCGAGTTAATATTGCCAGCAGCATGGCCAGACGATTTTGATCAAAGCCCACTGCTAAACGCCGCGGATTTCCATACTGACATTCGGTCACCAATGCCTGTATTTCAACTAGTAGCGGACGCGTACCTTCCCATAAAACGGTAACAACACTACCAGGAGAGGGTTTTTCCGTCCGGTTAAGAAACATCGCTGAAGGGTTTTTAACTTCTTTTAAGCCGGTGCTATCCATAGCAAAAAAGCCCAGTTCTCCGACACTACCAAAACGATTTTTATCGGCTCTAAGTACTCTAAACCGGGCATCATCCGTTGAGGCAAGAATAAGCTGGGTGTCGACTATATGGCTTAAGGTCATAGGTCCAGCCAGTGACTGATCTTTAGTGACATGACCCACCATAAAAATCGAGACATCATTTCTTTTCGCGTATTGAGTTAAATAACTTGCGCATTCTTTAACCTGGGAAACCGAACCTGGGGTTGATTCAGAGCTTTGCGTGTGCATGACCTGAATAGAATCGATAACAAGAATCCTGGGTTTTATTTCATCAAGTGTATTGCAAATGCTTTGTACGGAAGTTTCAGCCAGCATCTTGATTTTGTTTAGCGGCAGATTAAGTCGAATGGCGCGTTCTGCAATTTGCTGCAAGGATTCTTCACCTGATACATACAGAACACTGATTTCTTGAGCAGCAAGACTAGCGATAACCTGTAATAATAATGTGCTTTTTCCAGCCCCTGGCGTACCGCCTATAAGTACCATACTGCCGCGTACTATGCCACCGCCTAAAACACGATCAAACTCTGAAATGCCGGTAGCAAGACGTTCTGTTTGTGCTAAAGTCACTTCAGAGAGCAATTGCACCGTACTTTTTGTGCCGCTATAACCCAGGTATTTTGAACTAGGTGAGTCATTGCCAAAGTGTATTTCCTTAATCGTGTTCCATGCTTTGCAGGCACTGCATTGACCCGCCCAGCGAGGCGAATCAGCGCCACAATCTGAGCATACAAATGCAGTCGTTTTTTTTGCCATAAGACTTTATTGTGTTGTTATTGAGAAATGTAATCAGTGCTGGAAGAGCTGTGCTTTAGCTCGCCGGTATTGCACATTGCACTACCAGCGGGAAAAACTACATTCTACTGTTTTAGAAAGATGACATTCTAGGGAAGGAGGGGAGCAATTAAAACTTAGCAACAATGCATAAGCGCAATATGCTCTCTATCTAAAAATGCGCTGTTAGCCAGGTTAAGTTCAACAAAATGGCTTAGCTCTGAGATATCGTCTAAATCAATATGTTCACACTTGAAGTTGACTTCATTATCTACAACATGGCTGATAGATAAGTTCATTACAATAGGCGTTGTATCAGGTAATTTCAGTGTCACGGTGTAGAGTGACTCCAGGTTATGTTGCTCCCAGGTGTCTTTAAAGCCTAGTATGCAGCCGTGTAGAGAAATATCGATAAGTTCACATGTGTATTCAATGTCGTCATGATTGAATAGAACTAAAGCGTTGTTAAAAATAGTGTGAAATTGCAGGAGATCTTTATCTGGTTTCATGTTTTGACAGTCCATAAAAATTGCATGGAAATATGGTTGATAAAAATGACATCGCCATTTTTTAGCAAAATAGATTTATCCGCTAGTCCCATATTATTAATTTTGATGTTTTCGTTGGGTTCCAGAACTGAGACGAAATAGCCTTCTTTTCTATGAACAATGATAATAATACCCACACCTTTATGACCTATGTTGGTAATATTTTTTTTGATTTGTATTATGCGGCCTATGTGTTTTCCTGCGATTATTTTCAGACTTGCTTCGGGTTGAGCAGACATGCCTGGATCTCCTTGCTTTTCGGGAGACTTTTTAAGAATGGCTTGAGTCGCAGGGGACGTTATTTCTTCAGGGTTATAGACAATATAATGCTTACCAATAGTAATGATGTCACCATTTTTTAAATTATATTTGCTATGCCGTGTGCCATTGATGATCAGAGGGAAGTCAGCATTTAACTGTTTAATAATGCTTTCGGTGTTACGCAGAATTACAGCTGCATGTGCGGGTGCAAATGCCAGGCTATCAATGGACAAATCATTGCTTTCATCACGTCCTATATGTACAACGCCTGATTCAAATATTGCGGAGTGTAAAGGATGATCATTAAAAAAAACACTAAATTTTGCCATTTTATTAGAGAATATCTGCGATTGAGTACTTTTTCAGGGTTTTCTAAGTATAGACAAGTTTTAGCAGTGTTGTTAAAAACATATTACATTTGCATTAATGTCTTATGCTAGGTAAGCATGTTTAATCGCTTAACAGTCCTTGGTTTATTGTTTTTGGTAAAAACTTAACTTGAGTAATCGCATGCTTATTCCGAGAAATAATTTCTAACTGCAAATCATGCATCGTAAGGCTGGTGCCTGCCTGGGGGATAGTTTCAAGAAACTCAATAATTAAGCCATTAATAGTTTTTGGGCCTTCGGTAGGCAGATTCCAGTGTGTAATGCGATTGAGTTCTCTCACCGTGACACTGCCATCAACAAGATAACTTCCATTTTCATATTTTTTAACGTCAGCTTCTTCAGTCATGATTTCGCCGACAATACCCTGTAATAGATCATCCATGCTTACCAGACCTTGCACATCACCGTATTCATCTACAACTAGGCCAATACGCATTCTATCGACTTTAAAACTTTGTATTTGTTTGTGTAGCGGGGTTGTTTCCGGGATAAAAATTGGGGTAATCAGGTTGTTGGTTATATCTTGTTTATTGAAATTTTCGGTATTAAAAAGTTGTGTGAGAATGGTTCTTAAATGTAAGAATCCGATAACTCGGTCTATACTTTCCTTATAAATCGGTATACGTGTATGCGGACTTTTTTTAAGTTGCACGACTATATCTTCAATCGGATCTTCTATATTAATACCAATAATTTCATTACGTGGTGTCATGATATCTTCGACTGTCGCACTTTCCAGATCAATAATACCGAGTAATATGTTTTTATATCTATCCGGCATAATCGAATCAGTTTCTAAAACGATACTTTTAAGCTCATCCTTATTAAGTGTTGGGTGAGTGTGCTCGCTCGCTCTAACGCCGAAAATACGCAATAAACCGTTGGCAATCAGATTGACGAACCAAACGATGGGATAAAACAATTTTAATAACGGGGTATAAACCCAGGAGGCAGGAAATGCCAATATTTCGGGTTTAAGCGCAGCAAGGGTCTTCGGTGCGACTTCAGAAAATATCAATACCACAAGGGTTAGAATACCAGCAGCTAAAGCAATACCTTCATCGCCCATAAGGCGCATACCGATAATCGTAGCAAGAGAAGAAGCCAGAATATTGACGAAGTTATTGCCTAACAGGATTAGGCCAAGAAGACGGTCAGGCCGTTTTAATAAACGCTGAGCTTTTTTTGCACTTCTATGTCCTTGCTTTACCAAGTGTTGCAAACGGTAACGATTAAGGGTCATTAACGCGGTTTCAGAGCCTGAGAAAAAGGCGGACATTAAAAGTAATACTGCCAGTACACCAAAAAGTATACTAAGGGGAATGTCGTTCAAAAGATA
>CAYWLM010000180.1:0-3856 GCA_964459125.1 uncultured Methylomonas sp.
GCAATGGCAGAAAGGCAAATCACCGTGGGTGGAACAACCTATCCGTTACCGCCTTTATTTTTAGTTATGGCTACCCAAAATCCGATTGAGCAAGAAGGCACTTATCCTTTGCCAGAAGCCCAATTAGACCGTTTTTTACTACATGTAAAAATTGATTATCCACTAGCGGAACATGAGAAGCTTATTTTGCATTTGGCACGCAATGAAGCTATGCAAGGTAATACATCAAGTAAAAAAAGTGCTCAAGCGATTAGTCAAGAAAGTCTTTTTGCCGCTCGACAGGAGGTGCTGAATATCTATATGGCAGATAATCTGGAAGATTATTTATTACAAATCATTCTTGCTACTCGCAATCCGGCTGCCTACGGAGAAGATTTGGCCAGCTGGGTACAGTATGGGGCGAGCCCCCGTGCCAGTATTGCACTGGACCGCTGTGCACGAGCAAAAGCCTGGTTAAACGGTAAGGACTTTGTTGCTCCTGAAGATATACAGGATATGGCATTTGATATATTGCGTCATCGAGTAATTTTGTCATATGAAGCTGAGGCCGAAGGGATTAGCAGTGATGATTTTATCCAGCAATTAATTGCTCGCATTGCGGTGCCTTAATGGAAAAAAAATCAAACAGTGAGTTGGTTAGCGTGAATCTGGACATGTTAATCAAGCTTGCCAAACCAGCGGCTTCATTGAAACTCTTTCGCTCGCGCATTCGCGCACCTCAAAGTGGAGGTTATTTATCACGCACAAAAGGGCGAGGAATGGAATTTGATGAAGTGCGCATGTATCAGCCTGGTGATGATATTCGCAGTATTGATTGGCGGGTCACTGCACGCACAGGTAAGACCCATACTAAATTATTTCGCGAGGAGCGTGAGCGCCCTGTATTTATCTCTGTTGATTATCGTGCTTCGATGCAATTTGCTACGCGGGGCGTTTTTAAATCTGTGCAGGCGGCAAAACTTGCAGGTTTATTGGCCTGGGTTGCAGAGCGACATGGTGACCGGATCGGCGGGCAGATTTTTACCGACACAGCCTGCCGTGAATTAAAGCCTCAAAATGGCAGGCAGGCAGTACTGCATTTTTTTAATGCCCTGGTTAAAACAGAAAAGCAGCAAACTCCGGTTAATTTAGAACAGGTTATCGGACGTTTAAGTCATCATGTAAAGCCCGGCAGCCTGGTTTATATTATCAGTGATTTTCGCGGCATCAATCATGCTATAGAAAATTATCTGACTAAATTAGCAAGGCACTGCGAGGTGATTATGATTCTGGTTTATGACCCCCTGGAAAGTCATTTGCCTACCAAGGGTCGTTATCGATTTACTGATAGCACAACAGATATAGTCGTTGATACCAGTGATAAACAAAGGGTTTTGACTTATCAGGAAAAATTTCAACATCATTGTGCATATTTGCAAACGCTGGCAAAAAAACTCAATATCCGCTTATTGCGTTGCGCGAGTAACGAAAGGCCTGAGGTAGCATTGAGATAAGCTAGCAAGCTGTGTGAGTTCTGACCATCCCTAATTTCTTCGTTTTGGTTTATATTGCGTAAAAGCAAGGCAACCGATTTGCAGGAAATATCGCAATAAAGTTCAGCCAAGAAATATAAAACGAAATCAGCAACGTTTTTGGAAATGAAGCATGATGTGATAACAAGCGAATTATCTTGACTGAACTTACCGACTCTTTTGGTAATAAATCCTGACGGGCAAAATACGGTGAAGTCATCAAAGAACGGACAAATTGCCTTTGGCAAAACAGATTATCGGGATAACTCAGGTAAAATAATAAGTGTTATAAGGATTGATTTGATAATGAATGTTGTAAGTAATGACTAATGGCAGAGCAAAAAAAATGCCCGATGCATTGCTGCATCAGGCATTATCAAGGATAAACAATATTACGAGGAGGTACTAGTTTATTGAAGGTGTAAATTAACTTTCTAATGGGGGGGTGCCACGAGCAGTGCTGAAAAATATGATTCCAGCAAAAACCAGTACCGTGATAATAAAGGCACCTGAAAAAATACTTAAAATACCTACAACGAATAAAGCACCTACTAAAATATTTTTTTCATATTCTGTCATCATCTTGCCCTGTCAATAAGAAGAATTAATGTAACTGAGGCTTACTATACAGTAGATCTAAAGTCATACAATATGCGATATTATTGTTAGTTTGTTTCCTGAAATGAAATAATGTGAGCTCGTTGAGCAATCTATTTTATTATATTGGCACCACGCTAACTGCCCTCGTTGCACTCATCGAAGTTTTGTCCAGATATTGAAGCGAGCTTGGTGACAGGTGTCATCACTATGGCATCAACGGAGCTTGAGTGACTTCAGCCTGAAGCACGGAATGCGAGTCAAGGAAATTGAGGCCAATAAGATTTGATTGCAATACAACTGTAACCTAAGTGTCTCAGTTAATGGTTACAATAGGGGAACACTTCTTATTGAAAAAAATCAGCCTAAATGACTCGCTCCCCCTTTTCGGATAAACTTTGTGAATTGCAGCAAATTGAAGCCATTATTCAGAGTAATCATAAAGAGTTCTTATCCTGCAAAACTCTGTGCCATATTTCCTATGCAAACGAGTCGTTGCCAATTTATGCTTTGAGTATGGGTAATCAGGCTGCTGATATACCCAGTATTACTTTTGTTGGAGGTATTCACGGACTGGAGCGAATTGGTACCCAGGTTGTTTTGGCCTTTCTTGAAACGTTGCTGGAGCGCTTACACTGGGATCTGAGCTTTACCGATATGTTGCAGCGTGTACGTATAAATTTTCTGCCACTGATTAACCCCGTTGGTATGATAAAACATACTCGCTCAAATGGTAACGGTGTTGATTTAATGCGTAATGCGCCCGTTGATAGTCATGAAAAAACTGTCTGGCTGGCAGGTGGCCATCGCATTTCAGCTACTTTGCCCTGGTATCGAGGCCCATCGGATGAACCGATGCAACAGGAGGCGCAAGTGCTGGGAGATTTTATTCGTCAGCAAGTTTTACCTGCACCATTTAGTGTAGTACTGGATTGTCACTCAGGATTTGGTTATCACAATCAAATCTGGTTTCCCTATGCTAAAAGTCGTATAGAGCCGATTAAGCACTTAGGGGAGGTTTATTTTTTGCGGAAGTTGTTCATGCAAACCTACCCCTATCAGAATTATCATTTTGAACCTCAGTCACAGCATTACCTGACACACGGGGATTTATGGGATCATTTGTACCAGCAGTCCTTGGCATATAATAATATATTTTTACCCCTGACTCTGGAAATGGGTTCATGGCGTTGGGTGCGCAAGAATCCGCTGCAATTACGCAAATCTGTGGGGCTTTTTCACCCAGTCAAACAGCACCGGGTTAATAGAGTGCTGAGAGGACATCTGGTGTTAATGGAGTATTTGCTACAAGCTACTTTGTCTTATAAAAAATGGTTAATCGAAAGTCACACCCCGACAATGGAAAAGGAAGCTTTGGCTCTTTGGTATCATGACTGATTGTAAACTATGTTTTGTACTTATCCGTGGTTTATTACGTGAAGCGAGGCATTGGGGGACGTTACCTGAACTGTTACAAAAACAGTATCCCAATGCTCTAATTTTGACCCCCGATATTCCCGGGAATGGAAAACTGAATCACCTGACTAGCCCTGATACTATAGAGGGTATGACCGATGCTCTGCGTGCACAAGTGACTAAGGAGTATGCATTGCAGTTGATAGCCATTTCTATGGGCGGCATGATAGCCATAGACTGGATGAGTCGCTATTCAGCCGAGGTAAATTCAGCTGTTTTAATTAATACCAGCTTAAGTAATTTTTCTCCTTTTTATCAGCGCCTGCGCTGGC
>CAYWLM010000181.1:0-3826 GCA_964459125.1 uncultured Methylomonas sp.
ACTGATATTTTAAGATTTTTTTAATTTGGCTGTGAGTTGTACGTAATCAGGTAACCTTATGAATGGACAATAAATACCGATACAGCTAACGATCCCTGTTAGTAGAATTTTCACTCTCTTACTCCAATCTGAAAATATTCAACGCCCATCTCAGTCATACGTTCTTTGTCAAATTGGTTACGACCATCAAAAAAGACTGGTTCTTTAAGCAGTTTCTTCATCTCATAAAAATCAGGGCTTCTAAATTCTTGCCACTCTGTAACCAGTATCAGTGCATCTGCATCTAATAAGGCGCTGTATTTACTGTCGACATATGATACGTTCGCATTGTCTTTAAGATAATAGTTCTCTGCCTCGTGACGTGCTTTTGGATCATAGGCAACAACTCTAGCTCCACGCTTGGTGAGTTCATTAATAATTGTAATTGATGAAGCTTCACGCATGTCATCTGTCTCAGGTTTAAATGCCAGTCCCCAGACAGCAAATATCTTGTCTTCAAGGTTTTCTCCAAAGCGCTTTATAACTTTGTCAGAGATAACGGTTTTTTGATCGTAGTTTACTGCTTCGACTGCATCTAAAATACGTGGTGTATAACCAAAATCTTTTGATGTTTTAGCCAGTGCCTGGACATCTTTAGGAAAACAGCTTCCCCCATATCCACAACCCGGATATATAAAGCTGTAACCTATACGAGCATCTGAACCAATACCATTACGGACTTTATTGATATCCGCTCCTACTCTCTCACAAATGTTTGAGATCTCATTCATAAATGAGATCTTCGTTGCGAGCATCGCGTTGGCTGCGTACTTGGTCATCTCGGCCGATTTGATGTCCATGCCGATAAAACGGTCATGCTTCTTCATGAGCGGTGCGTAAAGGTCATGCATGATCTTAAGCGCTTTCTCTGAGTCAGCTCCTATGACAACACGGTCTGGGTGCATAAAGTCGTTAATCGCTGCACCCTCTTTTAGGAACTCGGGGTTAGAGACTACATCGAATGCAAAGTCTACACCGCGCTTGTCCAGCTCGGCCTGGATCGTCGTTTTAACCTTATCAGCAGTACCTACCGGTACGGTCGACTTATCAACGACGACGATGTAGCCTTCCATAGACGCGCCAATGCTTTTGGCAACTGCAAGGACATACTGAAGATCGGCTGAACCATCTTCACCCATCGGTGTCCCGACGGCAATGAAAGTAACCAGTGAATTGGCAATGGCACTTTTGACATCCGTTGTAAATACAAGCGTCCCCTTTGCGCAGTTCTCCAAAATCATATCTTCAAGACCCGGCTCATAGATTGGGATGATACCATCTTTAAGCTTTTCGATCTTGCTCTCGTCTATGTCCACGCAGGTTACGTTGTTGCCCATCTGTGCAAAACAGGTCCCGCTAACTAATCCGACGTAGCCAGTACCGATGACTGAAACTTTCATATCTTCTTTTCTCCAATATTTTCAATATAGCATTCAATCGCCTCAGCCCTCCGCTGATAGATATCATGTGTGGGGTGTAATTTACTAAATCCTGTGCTCTGGTAATATCGGCATTAGAATGACGTATATCGCCTGTTCTAAAATCTCGATAAATGGCTTGCTGTTCTTGAAAATTTAAGCTGTGCGCCTTTAGTTCCTGATCAATTAAAATATGCACTATTTGTATTGCCTTGATTTCCGGGGCTACCCGGCGGACTAAAGTCCGCCCTACATCACTGCCATTAAATAACAAAGCACTAGCGTAGGTTGGGTTAGATTTTTTTTGCGTAGCAATAAAAACGAAACCCAACATTTTGGGCAATATCAAAAATGTTGGGTTTCGTTATCTGCGCTGCGCTTAGATAAGCTAACCCAACCTACGGTAAGGCATTGTTTTACATTATTTATCTCTTAACTTAATAGCCGTGACGCCCTACCTACTAACATTCATAGTGGCATTCACTTTGCCAATAAAAGGAAACTTACCAATCAACTCTATTTTACTTTCGATATTAAGCAGATGCTTAATTACTATATTTTTACTATCCTTTGAAATATGTTCTTTTATCTCGAATAATTGTCGCTTAGGAAGCGAAGATTTAATAAAACCCGTCATCCCCGCAGTTTTTTTAGCGGGGATCTAGTCTATAAATATCAAGATTCCTGCTAAAAGCATACAGGAATGACGGTCTTTCTAATTATTTAAAAGAACGTATCAAGGGGTCAGCCAGCTTGATCTTTGTTATAAATAACAACCCCAACCCGGTTAATTTGATCAATCAAATCAGTATTTTTTAGCTTTTCATATTGAGATAAATCCACTCTATAAGGCAAAAACAAATCATCAATCTGATCTTCAACTTGCATTAACTCAGAAAATGGAAGTATGGAACCTTTAATTGTTAAATCAATATCAGAACCCACTTTATAATTACCCTTTGCACGAGAACCGTAGATAATCACCGACTCAATAGAGTCATGCTGATGAAATACACTTTCGAGCTTATCTAACGTAATACGTGCCAACCCAAATGTCTGTTTTTTATGGTTATCTACATTCATTTTTAAGGTCTTCCATCTCAGATTTAAGCACTTTAAAAAGAGGAAAATAGTCATTAACAATAGCTGTTACCAATGATTCAGCCGTTTCTTCATCATAAGTATGTGAAGAAAGATTCCTACTCTGAATCATAGCCATCCATTGCTCCCCATCCTTAATTAATGACACTTTAAAAGCCGCCCGAGTAGCATCTTTAGACCCTTTAATACTTTGTTCACCTTGGTCTTCCAAAAAATCTTTAAGGACATTCCACGCCAATTCATGGGTGAACTCAAAAGCCTGGATAACACCTTGCTTTTCTAGTTGAGTCAACTGCCTCTGTTGGCTCAGTACAACCGCATCCTCAAGCTGAATTAAAGCTTTTTTAAAATTAGAAAAACGTTGTTTCCAACGTACATCAAAATCCGAATTATTCATCAATCAAATGACTCCAATCATAATCAAGGGGGTCGGCCAGCTTGATTTTAATGTCGTAAAAATCAAGCTATTTCAAGCCCCTCATATTCAATAAATCAGGCTATCCCATGAGTTTTCATTGGGTTTTCTTGATTAGACAAGGCTGAATTATCGATATTTTCACCAAGCTGGCACTTTTAAAACACGCACTAAGGAGTGTGCACGAAATAAGGTATGCACCTTAAAATGGGGCGCAGGTCTTTAGCCTGCATTGTAAAAGGCGGACTAAAGATCCGCGTCCCATTGAGAAAATGAAAGGGTCGGAGTCAATCGAAAATATGGATATATTTTATTCATAATGATCTCGCCAAAAATATTTATCAATTTCTTTTTCTCCTTCGTATACTGCTTAGATAATTCTAACTTTTTGATTAACTCTTTTGAGTAAACTTCTTACTCAAAATATTTCCTGATTACGTACAACTCACAGCCAAATTTAAAAATCCTAAAATATCAGCATGTTAAGAGTCTCGTCATTTCCGAAGTCTACCCAGTCAAGCTGGGCACAAGCTTTATCGGAAATCTTTGCTTAAGCCACGAGATTCCTGCTAAAAGCATGCAGGAATGACGAAGATAGCTGAGAGTTATGGGTAATCAGAAAATATTTTAATCGCTCTGGTTTTTCTGTTACTTCTCTAGATCCAATCATTATTTATCGAGTTAAATAAAAATTATATATACTATGTTTTGTCATTTTTTTACCAATTTAAATCTTTATTGGCGTTGCTTAGAATATTTTTTATTTCACAAAGCATGGTATCTGTAGAGCGGTGCTTCAGCCCGCTACATAAACACAAAATGCCCAATAACACATAGAAATCAAATATGCACT
>CAYWLM010000182.1:0-3793 GCA_964459125.1 uncultured Methylomonas sp.
CCTTCTTCTCATCATTGCTGAAAGTCAGTTGTGCCATGTTTATTGCATCCAGCATAGCTTGATTAACACGTTTCTGATCTAGCTGTAGCTCTTTAACAACGGCTTCACGAACAGCGGCAAGACTATGCCCTGTATACAAGGATGTAAGGTAATTTGCAGCTTGTTGTAATTCTGTAGCGGAAAACTTTTTTGAGGTATGAATAATGCGGTTATGTACTTCATGCTCGTTAGTAACAAAAATAACGAGTACGCGCGTGTTAGATAACGGTAAAAATTCTATATGCCGCAAATAAACCAGGTCTTTACGCGGTAATGTGACCACCCCAGCCATATGCGATGTTTCAGATAATAATTTAGATGCTATGCCTACTACATCTTCATTTTCCTGATTGCTTAAACCATCATGCAATAAATCCAGCTCTTGCTCTTGCAAGGGTTTAACTGATAATAAGGTATCAACAAAAAAACGATAGCCAATTACCGTTGGCACTCGTCCAGCCGAAGTATGCGGCGAATGAATCAAACCCAGATCTTCAAGGTCTGCCATAACATTGCGTATAGTAGCAGGGCTTAATTTTAAATCAGAATCTTTTGCCAAAGCACGCGAACCGACGGGTTGACCATCATGAATATAGCGCTCTACCAGAGTTTTTAATAATTGTTGCGAGCGTTCGTTTAGTTCAGGAGTTAATGCCACACATCTGCCTCAAATAATAATTACTAGCACTGTAGTCGTGCGAGTGACAGAAAAGAAAAATAACAGCTTATTGCAGAAGAAGCAATGTTGTTAGTCCTTATATCCGTGATAAGAGTCCTGAAGAATTGGTCAACAAACCTCTTTTTTCTGAAATGTATCAACTAAAAAGTGAAAAAAAGATTCCTTATGTACCCTCAATAATTCTGCAGTCGCGTCAGATTCTATGCTGATTTACTGTCCACTGCCGCCCCCTGCTCTGCTTTCACCCAATGACTATAAGCACGTCACAATTTTCCGGGAAAGCTACAATCGGGTTGACCCTGACTCCCTACTGCTTTGCCATTGGATCGCAAGTGGCGCAGTTACTTCGACAAACTCAGACGGCTCTTCGGTGGTAACGAGCGCCTTACGAAGATGTATTTTGTTTAGCTGATCTATTAGACTGGAAATTGCTCAGCCTGCGCATTGGCTCCCAGTAACCGCTATTCCCTGGTGGGTAGCTACTGAGAGTTTCTTTGGGACTCTTGCTTTCACCTAATTTAACCTTCACACAAGGCAAAGGCTGAACTTTCACTAGCTAGCTGATAACATGCCAGTCTCACTGCTGCGCTAGATAATTATTCCAACGATTTGGCTTAGGCGTTAACAATATTAAAGCATTAGCAATACGACTTACTTTTTAGTGAACTGATAAATATTTCCATATTTAGCTTTTAATATCATATTATTTTCGCTTCTTTCTTCCAGGGAAAATATATCGAATTTACCAGCTCTGCCTAGTACCGAAACTTTTAATTTACCATCCTCTATGACATATTTAACTGGTGATTGATCGTAATGTCCGCCATCTCGAGGGATATTAGTAATCGTCACTGTGCCATTTTTAAATGTCCAGGTGTCTTCTCGCTCAATAAGTTCACTGCTGGTGGCAGACTGTTTGGTCGTGTCAAGTTTCCAGCTGCCTAGAATTTGATTATCTGATTCAAGAGGAATAGCGGCATAACCAACTCCTGTAAATGTTGATAAGCTTAATAAAATAACTATAAAATTTAATATTTTCATCTTTTCCTCTTTAATTTATAACACAAGAACTTCATTGTACGCGTCCGCTTGTACAAAGTATCATTAATTTAAAGTATGCCTGGTTGCCGCAGCCCCTAATTTTACAAAAGCTTATTTCAGGCATGCATACAGTTTTCACTGGGTGAAGCTCAAGCACCCAGTCGTAGCACCAAGAATACTCACGCGTAACACTCACGGCATGCAACGTTGACTTATTCAACCTATAGCCATAAAAATCAGCTAAAAAGTAGAGTTCAACAAGGGATTCAAACTTAAGTAGCAGAATTATCTGATTTACTCACATTTAGATATCGAAATCGCGTAAAATACGCCTCCTTTTAAAGATATTACATACCTAAACGGCATATCTATATTTCCTGTCTCTTCAGGCTTATGAGTTTGTCGTTGTTACTTTACTCCCTAGAATATTATCATGCTTACAACTGCAAATATCACTATGCAATTTGGCGCCAAGCCACTTTTTGAAAACGTATCTGTTAAATTTGGTAACGGAAATCGTTATGGACTTATTGGTGCCAATGGTTGTGGCAAATCAACCTTTATGAAAATTCTGGGTGGCGATCTTGAAGCCTCAGCAGGAAATCTCTCCAAAGATCCTCATGAACGTATCGGTAAATTGAAGCAGGATCAGTTTGCTTATGAGCAATATGCAGTAGTGGATGCCGTTATTATGGGACACGAAGAGCTATGGAAAGTAAAGTCAGAACGTGACGCTATATACTCCAACCTTGAGATGACTGAAGCAGATGGTATGCGTGCAGCCGAGCTAGAGTCTGAGTTTGCCGAGATGGATGGTTATACGGCTGAAGCACGAGCCAGCGAATTATTGGCAGGCGTAGGTATTCCACAAGATCAACACTATGGGCTTATGAGTGCAGTCGCTCCAGGCTGGAAATTACGCGTATTATTAGCGCAGGTACTATTCTCCGAACCAGATATCATGTTGCTGGATGAGCCTACGAATAACCTGGATATCAACGCCATTCGCTGGTTAGAAGAGGTGCTAAGTCAGCGTAATTGCACGATGATTATTATCTCGCATGATCGTCATTTCTTAAACAGCATATGTACCCATATGGCTGATCTGGATTATGGTGAGCTGCGCCTTTATCCAGGCTCTTATGATGATTATATGACTGCATCAACTATGGTCACAGAACAGCTACAGACTGATAATGCCAGAAAACAAGCAAAAATTACTGAATTAAAAGCTTTTGTCAGTCGATTTTCAGCCAATGCGTCAAAATCCAAACAAGCGACTTCCCGTGCAAGACAACTGGAAAAAATTGATCTGACCGAGATAAAGCCATCTAGCCGCAAAAACCCGTTTATCCGTTTTGATCAAGACAAAAAGCTACACAGGCTTGCACTAGAAATAGACGGACTGGCTAAAAGTTATGATGAAATATTATTTAGCAATTTTAATTTAATGGTAGAAGTTGGAGAACGTATTGCAATTATCGGCCCGAACGGAATAGGCAAAAGCACTCTATTAAAATGCCTGGCAGGAACAACAGAACCGACAGCCGGTAAGGTCAAATGGTCTGAAAACTCAGATATAGGCTATTGCGCACAGGATCACGCTGCAGATTTTGCAGAAGACAAACAGTTATTCGACTGGATGGAGCAATGGCGACAACCGAGTGATGATGATCAGGTCATACGCGGTACTCTGGGACGCTTATTATTTACCCAGGATGATATCTCTAAAAAGGTGAGTGTCCTGTCAGGGGGTGAAAAAGGCCGGATGATTTTTGGTAAGCTGATGTTGCGACGTAATAATATCCTCTTACTGGACGAGCCCACCAATCACCTGGATATGGAATCTATTGAAGCACTGAATCTGGCTTTGGAAAATTATCCAGGTACCCTGATTTTTGTCAGTCATGACCGTGAATTTGTCTCCAGTCTGGCGACTCGCATACTGGAATTAACACCAACAGGGATTGTTGATTTTCGTGGCAGCTACGAAGATTACCTGGCGAGTCAGAATGCCGGATAATATTAATCGTC
>CAYWLM010000183.1:0-3721 GCA_964459125.1 uncultured Methylomonas sp.
GGACTTTCACCTTGCAAGAAATGACAAGCTTCGCTTGCCGCACCGGGAATGACGAGACTCTTCACATACTGATATTTTAGGATTTTTTTAATTTGGCTGTGAGTTGTATGTAATCAGGTAAGGTTAAGCTATTCACCACAAAAAGGAAAATTAAAGTTTGAACACATTGATTCAGTTATACTTCGCGCGGTGACGGTTGCGGATTTTATAGCGAGTTGATTTTGGTCGAGAGCAAGGCGTTGAAACAGGCGCATAGCAAGCTACGCAACTGATTCAGCAACGCAGCTATCGGCAAAAATAGGCCGCCAGAAAATCGCAACCGTGGCCGTGCGAAGTATAAACAGCCATTCTAGGCCGCCAAAGCATTCCGGTTCACCTGATCAATCAGCTTGATCACTTGCACCACACCCGCATCATCAAATACTCCAAACAAGCCTTGATCATGAATATTAGTAAACGGAGCTTCAAATAACATCTGCTTATCTATCGTGCCATTAGTGGTTAAATAGCTGATGATAGTGTTGACAAAGGTCATCTGGTCGGCACGTAGACTTCCAGTCTGAATAAACTCTGCAAATGCCGCTTGAGCAGCCTGACTATCCAGTCCGACAATCGCACGGATAAACTCACCAAGTGGCTTATCACCATAAGTATCAATGTAATCTTGCTTACTACCAATAGTAACGCCATCAAACAAAATATCTTCCAGAGCATTGATTTCAGTTTCAGTCACCGGCTTATTAGTCTTGAGCTTATATATAACCAGATGATCTTTATGCTTGCGAATATAAGATTCAACACGATCCTTGTAACTTTGCAGGTTACTATAACCAGGGATTAAATCATGATTTTTAACCCCTTCATAATCTAAATCATCGACAAAATTGCTAATGACATTTTCTTGCTTATCTTTATCCAGATATTTAATCAAATCGCGCATCGAGACGCGGACGTTCTCTAAACGATTAATATTAATGCATTGCCAGAAGGGTTCAGTTTGTAGTTCATTTAATAACAGCACTTGCAAAGCAACAGCAGGAATATTCTGTTTCTTCAATAACGCTTTAGCAGTAGCACTGATTTTATTGATATAACGGTCTGTACTATAAGCCGCTGTTAATAACGCCAGTTGGTAATTCAGGATTAATACATCAAAGCGCCTGGCTAATTCATCGTCATTTTTATCGGGCAAGATCAGCGATGATAAATGGCTATTTATTTCCAGCATATCGCCTTTGGATAAATTCACCCATCGATCTTTATTGCTAAACTCAACCACAGCCCGCATTTCTGCTTTCACTACAAAACGCTCTCGATCTAATCCAGCAGCTAATTGATTAAGCTCGGTAATATACGCTTCTGCCAGTTCTCGTTGTTCATCCGTGCTATCTGCTTGTTCACGGATTAATAGAGCAACTTCCAGTTTAGCCTCAAACACCTGTTGCGTTAAACTTTTAATGGCATTACCTTCAATCCCATCAGGATTAACACCAAAAAACTCAAAGTTTTGGCAGTAATCAAAAATAGCAAACTCTTTCTTATCCAGCCCCGGACCGAACAAATCAGGACATAAACGCGTCCCTCGGCCTATCATTTGCCAGAACTTGGTTGCTGACTTGACCTGTTTAAAGAAAATCAGATTGATGACGCGTGGTGCATCGACACCGGTGTCCATCATATCCACTGATACCGCAATCTGAGGATCTTGTTCTGCATAAGGATCAACAAAGATTTCCAATAAATTTTGTGCTTTAGTTGCATAATTATCAATCACGCGCAGAAACTTACCGGCATACTCGGGATAATTCTTGTTAAAGCGCTGTTCGATAAAAATTGCATGCGCATGGTTCTTGGCAAAGATAATGGTTTTACCCAACTTATCACCGCCTTCAACTTTAATACCATTGGTCATTAAATGATTCAGCACTTTATCGACAGTATCGGTATTAAATAACCATTTGTTTAACGCACTGCTGGCAATCTCATCCGGCGCTTCGTTTAAAGTAGGATCGCCAAATTTTAATTCATAGTCTTCTTTTTCAGCAGCTGATAAATCTTTGTACTTAATCCCTACGCGCAAAAACTTCAACGGAACTGAAATCGCTTTGGGTGGTACCAGATAACCTTCAGCTACCGCTTTATCTAATTCATAAGCAAAAGTCGGGTTATCATTTTCTATGCCAAACAAGCCATAAGTATTATGATCCACCTCTGTTTTAGGTGTCGCCGTTAAACCAACTAATAATGCATCAAAGTAAGCAAATATCGCTTTATACTTTTGGTAAACCGAGCGATGCGCTTCATCAATAATAATCAGATCAAAATGCCCGATACCATAAAAGCGTAAATCGGTAGCCAGCATGCCATCAATCCGGTTCATAATGGTCGGGTAGGTAGAAAAGACTAACCGAGTGCCGTTGTCTTCATGTTCTTTGGTTAAATCAATCGCAGATAAATGCGGTAAATGCTCATTAAAGGCATTCTTCGCCTGACTCACCAGGGCATTACGATCCGCTAAAAACAACACGCGTTTCGCCCAGTTACACTTAGTCAGCATATCGACAATAGCGCAAGCAGTTCTGGTTTTACCACTGCCTGTCGCCATCACCAACAAACTTTGCCTTGCCCGTCCGCGTAACTCACCCTGTTGATTTAAACTGATGCTGTTTTCAGCCACTCGGGCAATCGCTTCTAATTGATAAGCCCGTCCGGCAATGCTGGTATTGACCTTAAAGTCGCGTAAATCAGTTCGAGTGGTTCTACGATCAATTAATAACTGTAATTCATCTTTAGTATAAAACCCCTGCACATCACGTTCAGGTGAAAAACAATCATCCCATAGATAGGTTTCAAAGCCATTGCTATAAAAGATAATCGGACGTTGACCATGCATTGCTTGCAAACAATCTGCATACAGTTCCGCCTGATGTTTTCCTTTTTTAGGACTGAGCATAGTTTTCTTCGCTTCAACCACCGCTAACGGCAAGCCATCATCACCCCATAACACATAGTCAACATAACCAAGTCCACTAGGATTGGTACTGAGTGGCATGCCTTTAACTGCATATTCCAGCTCTCGACCCTCACGCAATTTATCCCAGCCACATTCCTTTAACGATAAGTCAATATAGCGTTTGCGCGTTTCAGCTTCTGAGACTAATAAGGGTATTGCTGTGGATTCATCAACCGTCTTTTCGCGTTCTGTTTTACGTGTGGATATTTCAAGTTGCTGTTGTTCCAGTTGTGCTTTTAATGCACTATTTTCTTCTGCCTGTTGTTGTAGTGCCTGTTCAGTCTTGCGGAATGCTTGATTTTTTTGTTCCAGATCAGCAATTAAACCCTGTAGTGCTTGCTGGTCTTGCTGGGGGTGTTTATCGCCAGTGGATGATATTGCGGTGGGAATGAGTGCTTCATCAAAGTTGTGTGTCTCAGGTATTGATTGACCATAGTAGATAGCCAAAAATTGTAAAAACCGGAATAGATACTTCAATGATGCTAAGGCATCTTGTTCACTGATCTTATTACCATGAGCCGCCGCATTGCCGGTTTTACGAATCAGATTGAGTTCAAAAAACAAGCTGCTATTAAACAACGACCGAAAGGCATGCTCATGCATCAACGTACTTAAGTCAGCTCGCCAGGGCCTGGTTAACTGTGCATCATGATCATATAACCAGTTCACCGCATTTTCAAAGGTACTGCGACAAAAGACAGCGGTTGA
>CAYWLM010000184.1:0-3638 GCA_964459125.1 uncultured Methylomonas sp.
GCCAAAATACGGGGAAATCTAAGGCAGCCTAAAAATCGTTTTTCGACAGCCTAGTCCAGACCCCCACTGCCATTAAGTTAAGAGATAAATAATGTAAAACAATGTATTGCTGTAGGTTGGTTTAACTTATCTAAGCAAAGCGCAGATAACGTACCCAAGATTTTTGATATTGCCTAAGATGTTGGGTTACGTTTTTTATTGCTACGCAAAAAAAATCTAACCCAACTTACGCTAGTGCTTTGTTATTTATTGGAACATTCCTTAACTTAATAACAGTGGTCCAGACCCAGGAAACTGTCCTCGATGGTCTATACTAGAGAAAATATTTTGTACTAAACGGGCAGCGGCACTTGGTTTATCAAGTGCTATATATTTTGCTATTGCATCAAGGTCTGATAAAGCCGGTTCCGTTCATATTACTTGATCCATTTACTCATTAAATTCTGGTAACACGATGAACTTTGATAAAAAATGACCTCTGAAAAGAAACTGCGCTGCCAGAGGTCAACTGGAAATTTTTGTGTACGCCCGTGTTTTCATACATTTAGCCCGATTACTACTAAATTTTACCTGTAACTAATGAAAAGTTACGCTTTTTTATGTTTAACCGGGAGTCTGGGTAATTTCCAGATGTCCTGATTGTATTCATTGATGGTACGCTCCGAGGAGAACTTACCGCAATGGGCGACATTCATGATACTCATTTTGACCCAGTGATCCTGATCACGATAGGCATCATCAACCCGGGTTTGGGCATCGATGTAACTGCGAAAATCGGCAATTGTCATCCACGGATCGGCCGGGTTTTTAAGCGATTCAATTAAGTCATTAAAAATACCCGGTTCGAACTGATTAAAATGCCCGCATTCCAGTAGATTCATCACTTCTTGCAATGCGTCATCCTGCTGGATAATCATCACTGGATCATAATGCGTACGCCGCGCGGCGACTTGCTCTTCCGTTAAGCCAAACAAGAAGAAATTTTCGTCGCCGACTTCCTGACGAATTTCAATATTAGCGCCATCTAAGGTACCAATAGTGATCGCACCATTCATCATCAGTTTCATATTGCCAGTGCCTGAGGCTTCCTTGCCGGCGGTTGAAATCTGTTCCGACAAATCAGCGCCAGGACAGATTTTCTCCATCGCAGAGACATTGTAATCGGCCAGGAAAAACAGCTTTAACTTACCTTGGGTGTCCGGATCATCATTAATGACATGCGCCACATTATTGATCAATTTAATGATTTTTTTGGCCATTTCATAGCCGGGAGCGGCTTTACCGCCGATTAAGATACAGCGGGGTACAAAATTTTCAGTGTCACCTTTTTTTATGCGATTGTATAAATGAATCACATGCAAAACATTTAAGATCTGGCGTTTGTATTCATGAATACGCTTTACCTGAACGTCAAAAATAGCATCGATATTAATATCAATATCATGCTGCTGTTTTTTGTAATCGGCTAAATGCTGTTTTGCTGTTTGTTTGATCGCCCGCCATTGTTTTCTGAACTTTTCATCATCGGCATAAGGTGCCAGTTGTTTGAGTAATGACAGGTCAGTGATCCATCCCGATCCGATGGTGTCAGTGATTAATTCTGCTAATTCCGGATTGCAACCCGCCAGCCAGCGCCTTGGGGTCACTCCATTGGTTTTGTTATTAAATTTGTCCGGCCATAAGGCAAAAAAGTCGGCAAATAAATCCTGCTGCAACAGTCTGGAGTGCAATTCAGCGACACCATTAACCGAAAAGCTTCCGACGATGGCAAGATAAGCCATGCGTACTTGTTTTTGTTCGCCTTCTTCGATAATTGACATGCGTCGTAACATTGCGGTATCGCCGGGCCATTTAGCGGCAACTTCGGTCAAAAATCTGGCGTTTATTTCATAAATAATATCCATTAGCCGTGGCAATAGTTTTTGCATCAGCGACACCGGCCATTTTTCCAGAGCTTCCGGCAATAAAGTGTGATTGGTATAAGCCATTGTTGCACGCGTAATATGCCAGGCGTCAGCCCAAGGTACATCATGAATATCTATTAGCAAGCGCATCAATTCAGCAACCGCAATACTGGGGTGGGTGTCGTTGAGCTGAAAACAGCTTTTTTTTGCAAACAGAGTAAAATCTTCGCCATACAAACTGACCCAGTGCGCAATAACATCTTGCAGACTGGCTGATGCTAGAAAATACTGTTGGCGCAAACGCAGCGATTTGCCATTTTCATTGGCATCATTCGGATACAGCACCATGGTGATATTTTCTGCACCGATTTTATCGGCAACGGCTTCGGCATAGTCTCCGGAATTAAATTCATTTAAATTAAATTCTTCAGTTGCTTCTGCTTTCCACAGACGCAAGGTGTTTACGGTATTATTCTGATAGCCGGGCACAGGCGTATCATAGGGGACCGCTAAGACATCATCGGTATCGACCCAGATAAACTGCTGCAGGCCATCAATATGCGTTTGTATTTCAACTCTTCCGCCAAATCTGATGAGGTGTGAGTATTCCTGTCTTTTGATTTCCCAGACATTACGCAATCTTAACCAGTGGTCGGGCTTTTCTTCCTGTTGACCATTAACAATAACCTGGGTAAACATGCCGTATTCATAGCGTAGACCATAACCAATAACCGGCAGTTGTAATGTTGCGCAGCTATCCATAAAGCAGGCAGCGAGTCTACCTAAGCCACCATTACCCAGGCCCGCATCCATTTCATTATCGATTAATTCTTCGATTTCTATGCCCAGATCATACATGGCCTGTGTTGCCGTATCGGTGATACCCAGGTTTAACATGGCATTACTGAGCGAGCGTCCCATCAGGTATTCCATCGATAGGTAAAAGGTTCTTCTGCATTTGGCCTGTTTATAGGTTTTATGTGTGTCTTTCCAGCGCTCCATTAGCCGGTCGCGAATGGTTAAACCTAGTGCTTCATAGGCATAATGGATATTTTTACTGTGTTCATCCCGGCCCAGTAAATTGACATAATATTCTTTGAAATTGTTCATCAAATCCTTTTTTTTGAGTCCCTTACTCGGCAGTTCGGTAATCGATTCGGCTGGTTTGCTGTGAATGAACTTTTTAATAGGCATAAAATTAAGCTACGGTAGGTGAAGGATTTATTGAAATTATTAAATTATTGAGTATGTGGAATTTATGTGACAGTTTAATTACAAATCGATAGCATCATGGATTTCGTTGTAAACAATTTAACCAGGACTTGCTCTCTAAGTTAAAGTATTTGTTGACCCAACATCAAGGTAGAATGTGTAGTGTAGAGCATTTTATTACAATTTACTAAAGCATGAAGTGACTGCAAGATCGCGTAGAGAAGCCCTTGGATTTTGCTGCGTTATGATTTCACCATTCGATCCAGCATTGCTGTAGTCATCTTTGCATCACCAAAAACTTTTACCCATTCAGCGATTCATGGCAACACACGGCATACTTTTTAATTCAGCTTGCGTCATTAAGCATTTAGCTCAGTTAATCTAACAGACACCCATAAAAACGGGCAACTATCAGATCAAGCCTGAGCTAGTACACTTAAATCTGCAGAATAAGCGTGGGCTTAATCGCTAGATAAACAACGTTGTTCCGGATTCCTCTGCTTCACCCAGAAATGCCGCAAC
>CAYWLM010000185.1:0-3638 GCA_964459125.1 uncultured Methylomonas sp.
ATAATGGCGGAGAGCAAGGGATTCGAACCCTTGATACGTTGCCGTATACACACTTTCCAGGCGTGCGCCTTCGGCCGCTCGGCCAGCTCTCCGTGTTTAGACTGCCCAACGAGCATTGAACAGCCGATTATTCTAAATCAGCATAGCATTTATTGCAATCTATTATTCTACCAAGGCCTCTAGCTCATCCCAGCGTGCATAGGCTTGCACTAAATCGGCATCAATTTTTGCTAACTCTGCAAGCACAGTATTGACTTTTGCCTGATCTTGTTGATAAAACTCTGGAGCAGCTATGTGTCCACTAATCTCTGTCTGCTTACTTTCCAGGGCTTCTATGGTGGAGGGGAGTTCAGCAAGTTCTTTTTGTTCTTTGTAACTTATTTTTTTCTTTTTAGTGGGTGCTTCAACTGCCTGATTATTTGTGGTTTTAGCTATTTTTTTATTATTTTTGGACTGCTCCTTTGCAAGTGCCTGACTATAGGCTAACCAGTCTGAGTAACCGCCAACAAATTCATTAACCACACCCTCCCCTTCAAAAACGATGACGCTGGTAACAACATTATCCAAAAAGGCTCGGTCATGACTCACAATCAGTAAAGTACCCGTATATTCAACCAGACGCTCTTCCAGTAATTCCAGGGTTTCCATATCTAAATCATTGGTGGGTTCATCCATAATGATTAGATTGGCGGTTTTAGTAAATAATTTCGCTAATAATAAGCGGTTTTTTTCACCACCAGACAAGGTTTTCACAGGAGAACGCGCACGTGCCGGTGCAAATAGAAAATCACCTAAATAGGACATAACATGCCTAGGCTCACCATTAATCAACACATGATCATTACCATCTGCAATCGAATCAGCAACGCTGATTTCAGGGTTTAGCTCTTCTCTCAGCTGATCAAAATAGGCAACCTGCAATTTTGTACCTTGTTCAACAGAGCCACTATCAGGCTCCAGGTCTTTCAATAATAGCTTTAGGAAGCTGGTTTTACCTGCACCATTAGGACCGATTAAACCTATTTTGTCACCTCGCTGAATGACGGTGGAAAAGTTTTTGACAATCGCGTTTTCAGGGTATGCAAAGCTGACATTTTTCATTTCAATAACTTTCTTACCTGAGGATTCACCGCTTTCCATCGATAATTTACTGGTGCCTTGTAAATTACGTCGTTGTGAACGCTCTTTACGCAACGCCACCAAAGCCCTGACGCGGCCTTCATTACGTGTTCTACGCGCCTTGATTCCTTGACGTATCCAGACTTCTTCTTCAGCAAGTTTTTTATCAAATAGTGCATTTTGTGTAGCCTCTTCCTCTAATGAGGCGGCTTTTTTAACCAGATAATCAGCATAATCCCCCGGCCATGAAACCAGTTGCCCTCTATCCAGATCAATAATGCGCGTCGCTAATTTTTGTAGAAATGACCGGTCATGAGTGATAAATAATATAGCCCCTTTAAAACTGAGTAATTGCTCTTCCAGCCACATGATACTTTCTAAATCCAGATGGTTGGTTGGTTCGTCCAGCAATAATACCTCAGGGTCTATAACTAATGCTTTAGCCAGAGAGACACGACGCTTCCATCCACCCGACAAACCTTTTACCTTAGTTTCTGAGGGTAGATTCAAACGGGTTAAAATGTTTTCTACCCGTTGCTGAATTTGCCAGCCATTATGTACATCAAGCTTATGCTGTAAATCACCCATCTCTTTCATGACCGCATCAGTAAAGTCTAACAACAAGGTTAGTTCGTGATAGCGTTTAATCCACCCTCCTACTTCGCCTAAGCCACCTGCGACAACATCATAGATAGTTTCTTCATCTGGCAGATGTGGCATTTGCTCTAGTACTGCAATACGCAATTCGGGTTTGTACCAGACGTCACCTTCATCTGCATGAATTTGGCGCATGATAATTTTCATCAGAGTAGATTTCCCTTCTCCATTACGACCTAGCAAACCTACTCGTTCGCCTTCTTCCAATTGAAATTCGGCCTGTTTAAGTAGCGCGTGTGTGCCAAATGCAATGGAAATTTTTTTTAAGCGTATTAATGCCATGTTGTTTTATTTACTCTAAATTCAATTGTGGTTTTCAAGTTGTTAACGGATAAAATTTCTCGCTACTTACTGAAAAAAAAAGAGGAGCAATTGCTCCTCTTTTTTAGTCCGGGTAATGCTAAAATTTATCAGGCTGTCAGTTTTAGATACTTTTGATAAAGTGAATCCTGGTCTTCAACTTTTGCGGGATCTTTATCAATACAATCTACCGGACAGACTTCAATACATTGTGGTACATCATGATGTCCGACACACTCAGTACATAGCTCAGGATCGATAATATAGATATCTTCTCCTTGAGAGATAGCGCCATTCGGGCACTCTGGCTCACAAACATCGCAATTTATACATTCATCATCAATTAGTAGTGACATGCTTTCCCCTATTAAACTTTTCTATTAAATGCTGTAGCACATTATCAGGTACAAATTCGGCGACGTCTCCACCTAACCTTGCAATTTCCTTAATCATACTCGAGGAAATGAACTCATATTGTTCGGCAGGAGTTAGAAACATAGTTTCTAGATCAGGCGATAAACGGCGATTCATCCCGGCTAACTGAAACTCATACTCAAAGTCTGAAATCGCTCTTAAACCACGGAGTACAACATTTGCACCCTGTTGTTTTGCACAATCAACGAGTAGATTATCAAAGCCGATAATCTGCACATTAGCAAATTCAGTGGTTACCTGCTCTATTAAGGCAACACGTTGCTCTATGTCAAACAGAGGCACTTTATTGCTGTTAACAGCGACCGCGACAATAACTTTATGATATAACTTTGCCGCACGGGCAATAATATCTAAATGTCCATTGGTGACAGGATCAAATGTCCCTGGGTATATTGCCGTTATATTCATTATCTTTTTCTAAAGCGAGTACATTGATAATACACAGAATTTTTCTTAGCCGATTATTATACCTTGCTATTTATTAAATGGGCTTATTTATTTTAACTATATAAACTGAGATGCTGAAACTGTTTCGGTAACACTACAGCCAATAGTTTTGCTTTGAAAAGTGCTGCAGGACGTGGCCTAAACCTCTGATTGTGCAATATAAGCAAACTAAAAACCGTCCCTTCGATCTGTATACACTTATTCTTCCATCCGCCCGAATAAATAATAAGCAACCTCACCAGCTGTTTTATGTTTTAACATTGTCCAGTTTGCGGGTAGCCCGGTTAATTTTAATTGGCTTTCTACTTCAATATAGATTTTCGCGTGACTTGCCAGCCATAGTTTATCTTCTAACCAGTTTGCCGCTTGCACAGCATAGCCTCTGGCAAACGGCGGGTCTAAAAAAACCAGGTCAAATTCTTCAGCATTACCTGCCAGATATCGAAAAACATCCTGTTGCACAATTTTAACCTTACTCGTAGCAACTAAATCAGTGTTGTGCTTTAATTGCCGACACACTTGCGCATCATTCTCAACCTGAACAACAGACTTTGCACCACGCGATGCCGCTTCCATACCTAAGGCACCACTGCCTGCATATAAATCCAGGCACCGACTCGCAACCACATCATATTGTAACCAGTTAAACACAGTTTCCCGAACTCTTGCTGGGGTAGGAC
>CAYWLM010000186.1:0-3634 GCA_964459125.1 uncultured Methylomonas sp.
GGCTGTTTATCTAAAAAATTAGACTTTCCCTGTAATTTATACCGGATACCTTTTTTAGTTCTCTTTCCACTGTTCTTAAAGGTGTTTGTAGTTGGGCATCTTTCATATTGGTCAGTTTACACTTTCATTTCATTAACATCGTGATTCCCGAGTGCTACCCAGTCAAGCTGGGCACAAGCTTTATCGGGAATCTCTTTGTATACGCAAGATTCCTGCTAGAAGCATGCAGGAATGACGATAACTCACCCTAAAAAGGGTAAACTACTTTTAGCTCCAATTGAAGGATGTTTGTAGTTGCTCTGCAATTTGTTTTGCTTTGAGGTTGGGTTGTTTTTATATTAACTCATAAATAGAATTTACACAGCCACTGTTTTTTTGTTTATATAAAACTACCCTGAAGCCATGTTGATATTCTTCAAATAAAGGGGCGACTATTCCATGATCTATGCATTTATTATTCTTTTAATGCCTGAGCCATAGCGCTCAATGATTCCTGCTTCTTTAAAAATTTTAGCGAGCGCTCTGTTTCTGCTTCTGGATGAATAGTCACCACTCACTAGCTTTTCTATGGTGATATCGTCATACAGTTTTCCCGGGTTAAAAAACTCCATTCGGTCATCAAATATTTTGACGACTGAATTGCCGCTGTCTCGATAATCTCGGTGGACTATCATATTAATGATGATCTCTCGAATCGCATCTAGGGGATAATCGTACTTTTCTGTGCGCTGTGGCTCACCGGTAATGATGTATTCTACCATCAGGTGTTTGCGGATAAAGGCGATTGATACTGGTAAGCGGCGAACTGTTATTAACAAAAAGCAAATAAGCGGCAAAAGTGAGTTTGTCGTCTTTTATGAGTTCATGTTTGCGTAGAATCGTCCAGGCATCATCATGGATTTTTTTACTGTCAATTTCTTCTACACTAATATCCGGTATCAGTGCCGGCGCTGTATTTTGTTTAATTTGGTTAATCCAGTTTTGCAGACTTTCCTGATTACAGTCTACGCCTACGATTGCGCCCTTATCATCTACGCCAATCAATATTTCCCCGCCTTTGGCATTGGCAAAAGCAACCACGGTTTCTATCACTTCTTTTTGAAAAGAGCTTTTAAACTCAACTTTCTGGCCTTCGCCTTGTTGGATGAGTTCTTCTGTTGTTTGCATTTAAATCACATCCGCAAAGGTTTTTTCGGTTTTCCTGAATGTGACTATGCCGATAATACAAAGCAAGGCAATAATACCTACGGATAAGCTGATTTCAGTGTGATTTAGTGCTGTTTTACCACCGCTGATCGCCCAGCGAAAACCATCAATAACGCCAACCATCGGGTTTAAATAATAGAATATCCGGTATGCCTCAGGAACGATCGTTGAGCTAAACCCTACTGGCGAAATATACAGCCCTAATTGCACAACAAAGGGAATGACAAAGCGAAAATCACGGTATTTAACATTAAGTGATGCGACAAATAGCCCGGCTCCCAATGCAGCAAAGAAGCCGAGTAGTAAAAATAAGGGTAATGTGAGTATTTGCCAGCTGGGCCAGTATTGATACCAGACCATGAGTGCAAATAGGATGAGTAGTGAAATCATAAAATCTACCGCAGAGACAATTACCGAGGCAGCTGGAATAATGAGCCGGGGAAAATACACTTTGGAGATTAAATTGGCATTACCAATCAGGCTGTTGCTGGCATCCGAGAAAGCAGAAGCAAAAAAGGTCCAGGGTAACATCGCGGCAAAGACAAAAATCGGGTAGGGTACGCCTTCGCTGGGTAATTTGGCGATTTTGCCAAAGACGATGACAAAAATAATCATGGTCAGTAGTGGGCGAATAATGGCCCAGAGTAAACCGATCACCGTTTGTTTATAACGCACGGCAATATCACGCCAGGCCAGGATATAAAATAATTCACGGTAGCGCCAAAGATCCATCCAGTAATGGCGTTCGGTTTTACCTGCTTCGATAGTAAATTGAAACTGATCTTGATTTGCCATTTATTGTTTATAAAAAAGAGTTAAAGTCTATTGTTCATTATTTGCATATATAGCTTGCTAAGCCATTTTCAGCAAAAACAAAAAGCGCCTGGTAAGTTGAATTCTTTATAATAGCTCTGATTATTTCTGGTTCTATATTCAGATAATCATGCACTAAAGCATCTCTCATGCCGATGATTTTACGCCATTCCACGGCATTTACGCTTTTTATACCTTGTTGCGATAGCTTTTCAAACGCAGTATAGGCATCAGCAGAAGCTGTTTTATTTAATGCGTAAGTCCAATGTTTTGCAATGCCGATACAGGCTCTATCAAGACTTGTAAGGTTCGTTCAGCAGCCCGATATTCATAGCGACTTAAATCGCACTGCGCAATAATTTCAGTTAAACCCTGCAATTCACTTTTTAATTCGTCCAGATGTTCGCGCATGGAAAACAGATAGGTATTATCCATAGAGTGCCTGTTGGTTTTGATAATGATACAAATAGTCTATTTCCCATTTTGACATGATGCGTTGTTGCTCTTGAAGTTGTCGAGACAGGTTTTTACTCAAGAGTATGTGTCCACTTGTTAGCACTGCCATGGCAATAGGAATAGGGGCTATTGCCATATCTAAAACACTGAGTTGCTTTTCTTTTAGGCTGAGTGTTTGTTGCCATTCTATGGCTAACAATTCCGGCCTTAAGCGTCGCTCTATAAGGTCTTTTTCCCAGGTTTTAAAAACAACGGCTAGATCTATATCACTGTTTTGATGTGCAGTGTTTTGAGCATAAGAGCCGTAGAGCCATAGAATTTCTATGCTGTTATTTTCTTGTGCCAATTGTATTATTTGGGGCTTTAATTGTTCAAAATTCATTATTTAAAATTAGCAATATCACTCAATAAAGACCTGGATAAATGATTGTTCAATAAGTTCCATTTCAAGCTGTGTCACCTGGGAGACTACTTGAACAACCCGTTTTTTAGATAGGGCTCTCACTTCGTAAATACACACATTAGAATTTTTATCTAAACCGGCCCTTAAAGGTAAATAAACGCGATAGGGTAGGGCATCATCAACAAGCATACTTGATATTGGTAAAACAACGACGGTATCAAGTATCTGGTTATCTGCATTTTTACTGATAACAACAGCGGGTCTTATTTTACCCATTTCCTTGTCTTTTGAGGGGTTAAAGTCGACAAGACAAATATCCCCCCTTTTTATATTAATCAATTCCGTCGCCTACAGCACTGTCTTCAATGGGGTCGGCTCTTTGTGCAAGCACAATTCTGTTTAATAGCGCTTGTTTTTTCCGCAACTCTTCTTGTTGCAGATAGTCAGTAAATGACTCTTTTAAGACCGCAGGTATAAAAAAGCCGATTTCTTTCTTTTTTCGACTATCAACAATGTGTACGACATCAGTCTGATTAATGAAAAATGAAGGATTTCTGAAATCGGATAATTTTGCCTCTAACATGTCTGGTACCTATCGATGAATTACATTCAATATCATTATGACAAATTGATTTGTCAAATACAAGTCGAATGAATTTGGCTAAACATGGATAAGGTAAAGTCGTTTGTATGCTCTGCGCCACTGCCATTAAGTTAAGGAATGTTCCATTAAATAACAAAGCACTAGCGTAGGTT
>CAYWLM010000187.1:0-3628 GCA_964459125.1 uncultured Methylomonas sp.
TAATGGTCCTGGGAAATGGAGCCTGGATTACGTCTTAGCTCAATATAGACAGAACCGAAAAAAATAAAGTTGACATCATGATCGAAGTTATTCCCTGTATATATGATAGGAACGTGCACAAAATAACCTTTACATCATTATTTGGGGAGCGGTCTTTAGCCTGCATTTTAAAAGGCGGACTAAAGATCCGCTCCCCATTGTGCCTAAGCGTGTCGTGCATGTTGCTTAATAAAAACTCACACAATCACAGATAATAACAATGAAAAAACTGAGCCTATTTGCAATAATTTTAATCATATCAGCGACTGCCTGGAGCTATTTTAAGACTAACACTGGCCAGCCAGACAATGTTATTAAAAAACTGACATTAACGGGATCCAGTACGGTAGCGCCTTTAGCGTCTGAAATTGGCAAACGTTTTGAGTCCTTATATCCTAATGTCCGGGTTGATGTACAAACAGGCGGGTCATCCCGAGGTGTGAACGATGCACGTACAGGACTTGCCAATATAGGTATGGCATCTCGCGCACTAAAAGATAATGAAACTGATTTGCTTAGCTTTACCATTGCTATGGACGGTATCAGTATGATCATAAATCAGGCTAATCCGATCAGCTCACTGGATAAACAGCAAATCATCGCTATTTATACTGGTAAAATTGTCAACTGGCAGCAAGTGGGTGGTAACAATGCTCCGATTACCGTGGTCAATAAAGCAGAAGGTCGTTCGACGCTGGAACTGTTTCTACATCATTTCGGTTTGAAAAATACAGCAATTAAACCACACGTCATAATTGGTGATAATCAACAAGGCATTAAAACCGTTTCCGGAAACCCTGATGCGATCGGCTATGTCTCGGTAGGGGCCGCCGAATATGAAGCAACACATGATGTACCGATTAAACTCCTGCCTCTTGATGGCGTCGTCGCTTCAGTTGAAAATGTTCGTAATCATACTTTCCCGTTGTCCAGGCCTTTAAATTTAGTTATGCGCGAAACACCTTCCGGCATTGAAAAAATATTTATTGATTTTGCTAGCTCAGCACAAGTCAATGACCTTATCGAGGCGCAATATTTTGTCCCTGTCGCACACTGATAAAAATCTCACGTTCGTACTACGGCTTTGTGCACTGATTTCAGCTGCTGTAGTCATTTTGATCTTAGTTTTTCTGCTCAAGGAATCCTGGCCGGTTTTAAAGCATGTGTCGATAACAAGATTTATCAGTGATGCCTCCTGGCACCCGGCACAAAGCTTATACAATATAACACCGATGCTTTCAGCAACGCTGCTTTCAACCTTTGGCGCATTGTTACTGGCAACACCTCTGGGCATTGCCTCCGCATTATTCAGTCGCTATTATGCGCCGCCGGCTCTGGCGGCATGGTATCGTCGCCTGATTGAATTACTGGCGGGGATCCCTTCCGTAGTTTACGGACTCTGGGGATTAACTACATTGGCTCCTTTAATTGGCCAGCTGCATCCGCCGGGGGTTAGTTTACTGACTGCCATTTTAGTGCTTGCACTGATGATTTTACCGACAGTGGCTTTAACCGTAGAATCAGCGCTTCTTGCAGTACCCGCCGCCTATCATCAAGGAGCAGCCGCACTCGGTTTAACACGCTGGGGTATGATCAAAGGCGTTATTCTTCCTGCCGCGCATTCAGGTATTACTTCAGGCACTATGCTAGCCGCTGGACGCGCCATAGGCGAAACCATGGCGGTACTGATGGTCGCCGGGAATGTTGTACAACATCCGCACAGTTTATTTGATTCAGTGCGCACATTAACGGCCAATATCGCCTTGGAAATGTCTTATGCTATGGGTGATCATCGAGCAGCGCTTTTTGTGTCAGGGTTGGCCCTGATGCTGATGGTTTTACTCTTAGTCAGTATGGCAGAGGTTTTTAAACGGAGGCCTGTTTATGTCTAAAAATGGCATAGCAACTTTTTTGATTTGGCTATCAGCCTGCCTGGTTACGGGTGTGTTTTTGTGCCTACTGATGGATATTATCAGTCAGGGATTAGCTGGACTATCCTGGGCATACCTTGTCGAATCCCCGCAAGATGCTGGACGTTCTGGTGGCATTGCTTCGATTATCGTATCAAGCGGATTAATTCTGCTGGTTGCTATCGCTACGGCTGCACCGCTAGGCTTAGCAACAGCGGTTTTGCTGACCGAATTCACCACGCAAAACAGTACTTTTGGCCGGTTTGTTGAACGTAGTCTGGATGTACTTGCTGGTATCCCCTCCATTGTTTTTGGCTTATTTGGCAATGCATTTTTTTGTATTTATTTAGGACTGGGCTTTTCCATGTTATCTGGCGGACTGACCCTGGCTTGTATGGTTTTACCGATTCTAATTCGTAGCGCCACAGAAGGTTTACGTTCTACGCCTAATGATTATCGCCTATCGGCAGCGGCTTTGGGCATGACTCGAACCTCGGCATTGATTCACCTGTTATTACCAACGGCCATTCCCGCACTTGTTGCTGGCTTGATGTTAGGTATAGGCCGGGCAGGTGCCGAAACTGCGGCACTTATCTTTACCAGTGGCTATGTCGATCGAATGCCCGATTCATTAATGGATTCGGGGCGTGCGTTATCCGTACATATTTATGATTTGTCCATGAATGTCGCTGGCGGTGATGCTAATGCCAATTCAGCAGCGTTAGTGTTAATCACATTTTTATTTATAATCAACAGTGTTTCCAGCAGCCTGGCTAATCACTGGATGCACAGGAGAATTATCCGCTTATGAATCCCTTATTTATAGAATCAGCAACGCCGCTAGATCTGGCTGAACACAAAACACCTGAGGAGAGCTATACTTTAGGGCCTATACAAACCGGACCGCCTTGCTGTGTACCGAGAACTTTATTTAGCATTAAAAACCTATCGCTTAACTACGGTTCTACACCAGCCTTAAAAAATATTTCTCTGGATATTTACGAAGGTTGTATTACTGCGCTTATCGGGCCATCAGGTTGCGGAAAAACCAGCTTTCTATCCACGTTAAATCGCTTAACCGATATGATTCCTGATTGTAAGGTTACGGGGGATATTCGCTTTAATGACATTAATTTACGCAGTTCCCAGTTAGACGTATTAAATTTGCGTCGCGATATTGGTATGATTTTTCAAAAAACCATGCCCTTCCCTTTGTCTATCCGACGTAATATTGAACTGCCCTTACGCGAACACGGCATCAACAAAAACAGTGAGTTAAACGTGATTTTGCAACAGGTTTTGCAGGATGTCGGTTTATGGGAGGAAGTAAAAGACCGTTTAGATTCATCAGCACTGGCTTTATCCGGCGGTCAGCAACAGCGTTTATGCATTGCCAGAGCCCTGGCTTTACAACCCAAAGTATTATTAATGGATGAACCTTGTAGTGCCTTAGATCCTTTGTCTTCTGCCGTGGTAGAAGATTTAATCAATCGTTTGCGGGGGCGTTATACGATCATCATCGTTACGCATAATCTAGCTCAGGCTAAACGCATTGCTAATTATGCGGGATTTTTCTGGGTCAGTGAACGTGCTGGCTGTTTAATCGAGTTCGGACAGTGTAAACAGATTTTTGAAGCACCTGCACATGAATTAACGGCGGCCTATGTAAATGGTAGCCG
>CAYWLM010000188.1:0-3548 GCA_964459125.1 uncultured Methylomonas sp.
TGTTTTAGATGCTCAAATAGCGCGGCTTTATCCTGCAGTAAAGCTTTCGGAGCCTGGGCAAATAAAGGGGCGACATGATTGCTTAATAAGGGACTTAGAGCTTTGTTTTTACGTAAATTAAAAGCATAAGGCGTGCAGTATGCTTCGCCCGGCTGTTCAGGGTTCATCTTGTGCAATGCGCGCATAAAACAGCCGGCATAATATAAGCTAGTGCCGGTTAAGCCGACTTGCTGGCGGGCAAGGGTATTGATCGTCCGGGTTTGTTCCAGGCTGAGCGTGTAAGTATTAAAATTTAATTGCCTGGGCGCCAGGCTGGTATCTGCATGGATAATGCTTTGTAAGCTGTCTAATTTAGCAATATAGCGTTTAGCTTTTAAAAAAAAGCCAATTTTTTGCCACCATTTGTATTTCGCTAATTGAATACTGACCAGAGGTTCAAGTTTGGGGAGGTCAAAGCCATTGCGGGCTTCTAAAGATTCAGTGCAAAGATACTTTAAAATTAAATCAGCACCGCGGGCATCGCAGAAAGGGTGTATCCAGCGCATTAAAAAAGTGTTTTTTGAGGCGCTGCAAATCAGATGGAATTCCAGTGGCGGAAGTGTTTCGCGTTGCTGTTTGTGATTGAGCAGTTTTACAACAGTATCTTTATGGAATGCGTCTTCATCTGCATGATTGACATCAGTGTGCTGATAAAAAAGCGGGTGGCGTTGCTCTCGTGTACACCAGAAAAAACGTTTACCGCGTTGCTGCAAGCTGGCAAAAGCCAGCGGAAAGCGATCACCAAATTCATCGATACGCTGTTCTAATGCTTTAATATCCGGTGTGTGGGCAAGCTCCAGGGCAAAGCCACAAAGACTGCCAGGCATCTGTTCTTTGCGTATTTCTTCATCCATTGCCAATGTAAAGCAATCGGCTGGATTGAGTATTTGAATAATGTCTTCGCTTGCGCCCGTTGTTTTCATGCTTTATGTTGCAATATCCATTGTTCCAGGGCATTGAAAGAGTTGACGTTATCCGGGTCAATTTCAGAATCGGGCAGGGTGACTGAAAATTGCTCTTCTATGTGCATAATCAAGCGCATTATGCCCATGCTGTCCAGGCCAGCATCCAATAAGTCATCATCATCTGAAAATTTTTCAGGCTCTGCGACAAAAATAAGTTCGTTAAAAATAAATTCGCGTATTTTTTGTTTCATAGAAGAGAGGGGGAAAGATGATGAATATGTATTCAAAACATTGGGTAGCCTGAGGCTTAATCCCGCTGAAAGTCAGGAAACAGCGGGCTTATTTAGGGTATGGCAGCTAAGACTTAATCTGCAAGTTGCTGTAAACCATCCAGATACCATTTTGCCTGCATACTATTTTTTGGTTTGATAAAGGTCCAGACTTCACGTACCTGTTCTGCATGTGAACTAATTTTTTCACGCATAAGAGTATCGAATAAGACCACGGCTTCCAGATCATTGCCTATCTCCCTTATTTCTAGTAACTCAGCCTCTATTTTTAATACATCAGTATGATTCTCAGTGCTTGAGCCTTGCAGTTGTGATTGAATTTCAGCAAATACTTTGTCGGTAGTCAGGCTACGAATTTCAGCTAAATCCCTTTTGTCCCAAGCGATTTGCAGCATTTTAAAGGCACCTTTCGCACCATTAAGAAAATCCTGCTCATCAAAATTTTTAGGTAATACAATTGCATTTTCAATTAGCTTTTCTTCTATTGTATTGTTAGCTGCATCAAAATGAGTTTGCTGGCTCTTGCGTGAGAATATATCGGTGTCAAATCCTGCTGGATTGGTAGTGGCATTATTTGCGCCCTGATAACTTCCACCTAGCGGCTCAGAGTGTGTACTGTGATCATAACTATTACGATTATAAGCTGGGTTGCTTGTGGAGTTTCGCGTTTTAGCGGCAAATAATCTGAATAATAAATAGGCAATACCGCCAAATATCAGAATATCCATAAAATTAAAGTTTTCAAAAGCGCCGCCAAAAAACAGCGAGCCAAGCAGACCGCCTAGTGCCAGACCTCCGAGTAATCCCATTAAGCCGCCACGTTTAGACATGGTCTGGCGGGCAGACTGATTTTTGTTATAGGCTTGTTGCTGACTTGGTGTTTTTTGTGCAGGGCTTGATTTACGCGCATATGACTTGCTGTATTTTGATGTACTTCCAAATGAGCTAGCGCCACCAAAACGTTTGGCTTCGGCATCCGAAATTCCGGCACAGCTTAAAGTAGCAGTTATCAAAACTGTTAAAAAGAAGCTAGATAATTTATTCATAGTGACCTGTGGGCTATTTGTTTTGTATAAAACGGGCTTAGTTTAATATATGGCTGAATATTTGAAAAACCAGTCCTTCTCCAAAGGATAATAATCTCGTAGGTCTGACTTCAGTCCGCTTGGAAAAACGCAGCAAATATGACCACTACAAAGTGCTATCTCATAAATAGGAGCTGAGTTCCGTTCTACGCAGTGTAATAATCGACTTGTTTTTTATCAGGTGTATTGATGATTTTACCAATGGAAAAGGCTTGCTCACCTAATGCATTTAAAATAGTTATAGCTGTAGCTTCATGTTCTGCACTGATACAGACAATCATGCCGATGCCGCAGTTAAAGGTAGTCAGCATATCAGCCTGAGTCACATTGCCTTGTTCTTGCAGCCATTGAAAAATAGCCGGCTGTGTCCATGAATTAAGGTCTATGCTGGCGCTTAAGCCTTCTGGCAACACTCGAGGCAAATTCTCGGTAATGCCGCCACCGGTAATATGTGCCATTGCATGCACAGGAAGCTGGCTGATTAATTGTAGTAGCGGCTTAACATAAATCCGTGTTGGCTCCATTAAATGCTCGGCAAGAGGCTTGCCTTCCAGTGTTTCAGTTAGCGGGATATTGCTACGTTGGATAATTTTACGAATCAGGGAGTAACCATTCGAGTGCGGCCCTGAGGAGGCAATGCCGATCAGTTTGTCGCCTGCGGAAACTTTACTACCATCAATAATTGCTTCCTTTTCGACAATTCCAACGCAAAAACCAGCAAGATCATATTCGCCATCAGCGTACATACCTGGCATTTCAGCTGTTTCACCTCCGACCAATGCAGCGCCTGCAAGTTCACAGCCTTTACCAATGCCCTCAACAACTGACGTAGCAATATCGACATCTAATTTACCGGTAGCAAAATAATCCAGAAAAAAAAGTGACTCGGCACCTTGCACTATAATGTCATTAACACACATGCCAACCAGGTCTATGCCGACCGTATTGTGCTGGTTTAAATCAATCGCGAGTTTTAATTTTGTGCCCACCCCATCGGTGCCTGATACCAGAACGGGATGCTTATAGCGATCCAGAGGCAGTTCAAACATTGAACCAAAGCCGCCTAATCCAGACATGACGCCTGCTGTCCGGGTTTTGGCTGCAATCGGTTTAATACGTTCAACAAGCGTATTGCCTGCTTCTATGTCTACGCCCGCACTTTTATAGTTTAAACTCTCTGCTTTATGTTCGCTCACAAGTGTTCTCTTACCGGTCAAATTAAATTATAG
>CAYWLM010000189.1:0-3518 GCA_964459125.1 uncultured Methylomonas sp.
AACAAAGCAGGCTGGAAGAAGGATTTAATGACTTTAAGCAATGCAAGCGATTTGATTCTTTTACAGGAAGCCTATTTAACCAGGACTCTAAACCAATTTATTGCAACTACCGGACAAAATTGGGATATGATTTCCGCATTCCGCTACCGTAATATTCATGCAGGTGTAATGACTATAGGAGATATTCCGGCTCAAGCCAGTTGCGCACAACGGGCAACTGAGCCACTCGCACTTTTACCAAAATCATCCCTGATCTCTTATTATCCTATCAGAAATGCGCAACACCCTCTTTTAGTCGCAAATATTCATGCAATCAATTTTACTCTGGGTATTGCGGAATTTAGCGAACAATTAAAGCAAATCAAAATGGTTCTAGCACGCCACCAGGGGCCAATTGTTTTCGGCGGTGACTTTAATACCTGGAGTGACCAACGAGAATTAGCCCTAAACCAGCTTATCGGCACTGAGGAATTAGGCTTACTTAAAGTCGATTTTGTCAGTAATGAATCAATGCTTGTCTGGGGACACCGACTGGATCATATTTTCTTCAGAGGCCTAAAAGTAATCAAGGCTGAGATCATTCCCGTAGAATCTTCAGATCATTTTCCATTAAAAGTGCAGTTTGAGTTTGCGCCAGAAACAGGATAATAGCTTAGCAAGACGCGCGGTAGAAAATTACTGCCTCTCACAAATCAAGCGTCGTCTATGCATCAAATACACAAGCAAAAACAGTCTCCCACATCTACGTGTTCCTTTGCATTGACACATTCAAAAACAACATTACCTTTATATCTCTCTAAAGGTGAAGCTTTGTATCATGACTGAGGCGTATTTCAAGACAGGTTTTACATATAAAATGCGGCTAGATAAACAAGCACAGCGATGGGACATCTTGTATTTGACAGGAAGTTAGATTATCAAACAAAACATTAAGTTCAACTATCTGCCTAAAAAGATTGATATTATTACCGGGGAGAAATGTGATCTATCTCACAATATACATTTTATCCATAAAATAACTAAGTTAATATAAGCTATCAACTTGAAAACCCCCACATTCCCCCAACTATAGAAGCAATTAATTAACTTAAGTGCATAGGCAATACAATGAATCCTGAAAAACTCACCAGTAAATTTAAAAGTGCACTCAATGATGCACAGAGTCTGGCGTTAGCTAAAGACCATCAATTTATTGAAGGCGTACACCTGCTGTTAGCCATGCTGGAACAACAAGGGGGGAGTATTAAGCCGCTAATGAATCAGGCAGGCATTAATACTCAGGCGTTAACTCAATTACTTGAAAAAGAACTCGGGGCTATGCCCTCCGTTACTGGAACAGGCGGGGATATCCAGATTTCCAATGATTTGAACAAGCTATTAAACCTTACCGAACAATTGGCTGTTAAGCGTAATGACAGCTTTGTTTCCAGTGAAATATTCCTTTTGGCTGCATGCGCAAGCAAAGGCCAACTAGCAAATATATTAAAACAGGCGAATGTTACACCAGCATTAATCGAGCAGGCGATCGCACAAATACGTGGCGGTGAAAATGTGCACGATGAAAATGCCGAAGATCAGCGCAATGCGCTGAAGACATATACCATTGATCTGACAGAACGCGCTGAACAAGGCAAGCTAGACCCGGTTATTGGTCGTGATGATGAAATCCGTCGTACTATTCAAGTATTACAACGGCGAACTAAAAATAATCCAGTGTTAATTGGTGAGCCAGGTGTTGGTAAAACGGCGATCGTAGAAGGCCTGGCATTACGTATTGTCAATGGTGAAGTCCCTGACGGCATTAAAGGCAAGCGGGTATTATCTCTGGATATGGCTGCACTAATTGCTGGCGCTAAATTTAGAGGTGAATTTGAAGAACGCTTAAAAGCGGTACTCAAGGACCTGTCCAAGCAGGAAGGTCAAATTATCCTGTTTATTGATGAATTACATACCATGGTCGGTGCAGGTAAAGCAGAAGGCGCTATGGATGCAGGTAATATGCTTAAACCTGCACTGGCACGTGGCGAATTACACTGTGTCGGAGCAACGACTCTGGATGAATATCGTAAATATATTGAGAAAGATGCAGCATTAGAACGGCGTTTCCAGAAAGTATTAGTTGAAGAACCTTCTGTTGAAGATACCATTGCTATTTTACGCGGTTTAAAAGAAAAATATGAAGTGCATCATGGGGTTGACATTACCGATCCTGCTATTATTGCCGCTGCTCAATTATCGCATCGTTATATAGCCGACCGTCAATTGCCTGACAAAGCAATTGATTTGATTGATGAATCGGCCAGTCGTATTCGTATGGAAATTGATTCTAAACCTGAAATAATGGATAAATTAGATCGCCGCTTGATTCAATTAAAAATTGAAGCTGAGGCGATGAAAAAAGATTCAGATGAAGCATCTAAAAAGCGTTTAAGCAGCTTAGAAAATCAAATTCATGAACTAGAAAAAGAGGCTGCTGACTTAGATGAAATATGGAAAGCCGAAAAATCCGCGTTACAAGGCTCTGCCCATGTCAAAGAAGAGTTAGATCAAGCACGGTTTGAATTAGAAACCGCGAGACGCAGTAGTGATTTAACCCGTATGTCCGAATTACAATACGGTAGAATCCCCGAACTTGAACGCCAATTAGCTTTAGCTTCAGTGGCAGAAACACAGGAGATGACTTTATTACGTAATAAAGTGACTGAAGAAGAAATTGCCGAAGTCGTGTCTAAATGGACAGGTATTCCCGTTTCAAAAATGCTCGATGGTGAACGTGACAAACTGTTAAATATGGAGCAACACCTGGCAGATCGTGTTATCGGTCAAGATGAGGCGCTAAAGGCTGTCAGTGATGCAGTACGTCGTTCTCGTGCTGGGTTATCCGATCCGAATCGACCCAATGGTTCATTCTTATTTCTCGGCCCTACCGGAGTCGGTAAGACCGAGCTATGCAAGGCCCTGGCTGATTTCTTATTTGATACCGAAGAAGCCATGATTCGTATTGATATGTCTGAATTTATGGAAAAACATTCTGTGGCACGTCTGGTAGGTGCTCCTCCGGGATATGTCGGTTATGAAGAAGGCGGTTACCTAACTGAAGCAGTACGCCGCCGCCCTTATTCAGTGATTTTACTGGATGAAGTGGAAAAAGCGCATGCGGATGTTTTTAATATACTCTTGCAGGTACTGGATGATGGTCGTTTAACCGATGGTCAAGGACGTACAGTTGATTTCCGCAATACGGTGATTGTAATGACCTCTAACCTAGGCTCTGATTTAATTCAGCAACTGGCCGGAGAAGAAAATTACGAAACCATGAAGCAAGCGGTTATGACTGTAGTTGGAGGACATTTCAGACCTGAATTTATTAATCGTATTGATGAAACAGTGGTATTCCATCCTTTAGGCCAGGATAACATTCGCGCTATTGCAAAAATTCAGATTGAATTCTTGCGCTCGCGTCTACAGGAAAGGGATATTCAGCTAACTATTTCTGACGCAGCACTGGATAAAATCGG
>CAYWLM010000190.1:0-3515 GCA_964459125.1 uncultured Methylomonas sp.
CACTTTAATCATCGGCAGGTCTGGCAGCTTGCACTACCGATGATTATTGCCAATATTTCTACGCCCTTATTAGGTCTGGTTGATACCGCTGTTATGGGGCATCTAGATAATGCTGATTTCCTGGCTGCTGTCGCGCTTGCCGGGCTGATTTTCAGTTTTATTTTTTGGGGTTTTGGCTTTTTACGCATGGGCACTTCAGGGCTTAGCGCTCAAGCTTTTGGGGCTAATGATTCACTCGCATTACAAGCCATATTAGTTCGCGCTACTGTGCTTGCTCTGAGTATTTCCCTGCTGATTCTTGTATTTCAACAGCCCATTGCTGCGCTTAGCTTTTACCTGATTAATTGTAACGATAGTATCGAGCCTCTGGCACAGCAATATTTTTATATACGCATCTGGAGTGCACCTGCAACTTTATGTCAGTATGTGATTTTAGGCTGGTTTTTAGGCAGGCAAAATACTAAAAGTCCTTTATTTATCGTAGTCACGGTTAATTTATGTAATATTTGCCTGGACCTATTGTTTGTCGTGCATTACGGCATGAATTCCGCAGGCGTTGCACTGGCATCCGTAGTAGCAGAATATACTGGTTTAATTCTTGGAATTATCATGATCACCCGGAGTATCCCGGAGTGCTCTGGTTCCCTATCATGGTCTTATCTGTTTCAACTCGACAAGATTAAAGCCATGCTATTGATAAATAGTCATTTGTTTGTGCGCACTCTGTGTTTAATTTTTACCTTTAGTTTTTTTACTGTACAAGGCGAAAAATTTGGTACTGCCATTTTAGCAGCCAATGCTGTTTTAATGAATTTTCAGACGTTTATGGCTTATGCTTTAGATGGCTTTGCTCATGCAGCAGAAGCCTTGATTGGTCGGGCCTTAGGCGCTAACAACAAGCACCTGTTTCAACAATCACTGAAGACAGCAGGCTTATGGTCGTTACTTATTGCTCTATTATTTACACTCACATTTAGTTACGCAGGGAAAGACATTATTAATGCTTTGACTCATTTAACCGAGGTTCGGGAATCAGCCTATGCGTATTTACCTTGGCTGATCATCTTACCGTTAATATCTTTTAGCAGTTTTCTAATGGATGGCGTATTTATCGGAGCAACCTTATCCAGGCAAATGCGAGATTGCATTTTAGTTTCGCTGTGTGTGGTTTTTTTACCTACCTGGTATTTCACTCAAGATTTGGGTAACCATGGATTGTGGCTGGCATTAAGCTCATTTATGCTTATTCGTAGCTTGATGATGCTGGGCTATTATTTATTTTACAAACAGGCACTGATAACAAGAATGCGTAGCAACCAGGCTTAACCGAGAAACAATAATTTTTACAGTCCACAAGATATGCTAGACATATGCTTTGTGCAAAACTTTCATGCAATGCTACTCAAGTGTTTATAAGGCCTAAACTCCCCTTGTGTGTGCTATTATAAGTTTTTTAATTTTTGTCTGGATAAAACCATGAGCGTAAAAATTTACCATAACCCAAGATGCAGTAAATCACGTCAAACACTACAGTTATTGGAAGAAAATGGCGTACAGGCTGAAGTCATTGAATATTTAAAAAATCCGCCTACAGCAGCTGAATTAAATACTATTTTGCAATTGCTGGATATGCAACCACGTGAATTAATGCGTAAAAGTGAAGCTGAATATAAAGCAACAGGGATGGACAACCCTGATCTGGATCGAGATGCTTTAATTACTGGCATGGTTAACACGCCTAAATTAATTGAACGGCCTATTGTATTAGCCAATGGTAAAGCCGCGGTCGGCCGCCCGCCTGAAAGTGTTTTAGCGATTTTATAAATACTCAGTGTAGCCACTGAATATTCAAGAAAACCTGTTTCCCAGGTTTATATTTTCATAATTAATACTGAGAATTCAGCATGTTTCTTAGTTTTTAGAGTTAAAAAATGGTCAATATCCTGGTCTTATATTACAGCCGCGATGGTGCTACTAAGGCTATGGCACAGCAAATTGCCCGTGGCATTGAGTCTGTTTCCGCTGCAGAAGCCAGCCTGCGCACCGTACCTAGGATATCAACAGTGTGTGAAAAAACTGCTGATGATATCCCGGAGTCAGGCTCGCTTTATGTCACGCTAGATGATTTAAAAAGCTGCGATGGCCTGGCTTTAGGTAGCCCCACGCATTTTGGCAATATGGCAGCACCACTTAAATACTTTCTTGATAATACCACTGAAGCCTGGTTTAGCGGTTCATTGACTAATAAGCCTGCAGCCGTATTCACCTCGACAGGAAGTATGCACGGCGGGCAGGAAACAACTTTACTGTCTATGATGCTACCCTTATTTCACCATGGCATGATTCTGTTAGGACTTCCTAGTAGTGAAGACGCCTTAAGAGAAACACAAACAGGAGGAACACCCTATGGTGCTAGCCATGTTGCGCATATTCAACAATCATTAAGTAAAGATGAAAAAACACTTTGCTTTGCCTTAGGCGCTCGTTTGGCGCAAACCGCTATACAATTAAAAACATCATGAATGCACGTCATTATTACGCCATCGCCTTATGTGCTTATCTGGGATTATTTATTCTACTTATGCTCTGGAATACCGTTTTATCACCGCCTGAAAAACTCCCCGTTGCCTTGTCTCTGATTGTAACGGTAAGCCCATTACTATTGGTGTTTAGAGGTTTTTTAAAAGGCAATTTAAAAAGCTGTTCCTGGATGGCTTATCTGAGTATGCCTTATTTTATCCACGGCTGTATTGAGACGTATGCCCGGGCAGATTTTTTATTACCTGCCTTAGAAGTATTTTTCAGCCTGACGCTATTTTTAGCTTGTACTTTTTTTGTACGTTATTCGGCAAGAAATCAATAATAATGGCAGAGCAAATCCCGCTACAATTTGATCTTAAGGCCGAGCAATCCTTTGCCAGTTTTTATACGGCGAGTAATCAAGAGGTCGTTCAGTATCTAACAGATACAGCGAGTGGCCAAGGCGATCAACAAATATATCTCTGGGGCGAGCACGGCCAGGGTAAATCTCATCTATTACAGGCATGCTGCCTGCAAGCCCACCAGCTTCAACTAACAGCCTTTTATCTGCCTTTACAAAAGAGTGAACTCCCCGACCTTAATATTCTTGAAGGCCTAGAGACGTTTGAACTTGTCTGTATAGACAATATTGAATATTGCGCAGGAAATAATGCCTGGGAACTTGCCCTGTTCAATTTTTATAATCAACACCGGGAAAATAATAACCAACTAATCATTTCTGCGCATTGTCCACCTAATTATCTAGCCATGCAATTGGCCGATTTAAAAACCCGTATGAGCTGGGGCTTGACTCTAAAACTACAAGAACTTACCGATGCAGAACGGATAGCAGCATTCACCTGCAAAGCCAGACATCTGGGGTTTGAGATTTCTCCCCAGGTTGGACAATTTCTCAACAAACATTATGCGCGCGACCTACCCGCGCTATGGGACCTGTTACCCAGGCTGGAGCAGGCTACACTAATAGCCAAGCG
>CAYWLM010000191.1:0-3515 GCA_964459125.1 uncultured Methylomonas sp.
GGGCTGTTTCAAGAATACACACATCAAGTTCTGGTATCGCTGCTTGAGCTAGCACTGCATAAAGACGGTCTTCCTTAATAATATATGCGCGTCTGGCGATACGCGTCACATGGCAGTTAGTGGCGATTTTATTATGCGCAATCACCACACCTGAGCCCATATTTTGTTTACCGCTTGGGGATATCGCCAGTATTTTTACTACACTACGACTGAAATCAACAGATTCTACTTCGGCCTTATTAATACCAGCAAAGCTTAAAATGCATAAGCCTGTGCCAAGATTGAGGAACCGTTTCATAATCAGGTCAGCAGTTATTTTACTGCTTGTATATCAATATGTATTTCATTACGTCGCAGAAACGGTAAAGTCCAGGGTGGATCGTAAGCCGCAGAACGATAAGCGGAGATCGGATGGTATGCATTATCGATCAACCAGCGGTTTAGTTGTTCAGCCTTTTCAGACATCGTTTGATCTGCTAAGCTGCCAGAATATTGCAGCACGGCAACAGTTTTTTCAGGTAGCTGTTTAATCAAAACAGCTGGGTCGGTTGGTTCTGGTACGGTCGCTAACAGATACTCTTCTGGCAGTACAAAAGCCATTACCCAGGATGAATCGATTTTTTCCTGAATTACGGGTGCAGTCATACTTATGGTTTCAGATTCTGCCTCTTGCTCCTGCATAACCGGAGTGGTCATATCCAGCTTGAGTTTTTGTTTGTTATCACCAAAAATATACCCTGCAAGACGCTGAAAACCTTGCTTGCTTGCCTGCTTATAATCACCGCTTATTTTAGTCTCGGCAATAATCAGCGCAGGATAATGTCTGATTTCAATCTGCTCATATTTTTCAAGAACCTGATAGTCTGGTTCTTTAGTTGTGCGTATGCCAAAAACACTGCAACTAGCCAGAAAAAAACTGCTCATAATAATTATCAACTTTTTCATTGGATAATCTCCTAAAATAATTGTAATCATTCTATTTATATGCAAAAAGTTTGATCTTGCTTTTCAGCAAAAAGAAAATGATCTGCTTTATTTTTGCTGAACCCAAGAAATATGCATCTCAAATGATCTTGCCCTTATAAGCTTTAGATCACTATCGCAAGGATACAAAGCCACCAGGCCTTTTTTACTGCACTAGCGTAATTTTCTTGGTTACTTTTTTATCCATTTTCATGTCTTCACAGCCAGAAATCGCCAATACTAAAATGACACCTACAACGTATGTTATTTTGTGCATGATATTTCCTCAATTAAAACTAATCTGATGGGTTATAAACGACGATCATAGACCGATAGTTTATGTAATCTACTTTAAAATATCGCTTAACGCATGACGTAAATCGCTGAACTGAAATTCAAAACCCTGCTGTAGCAGACGCTCGGGTAACACTTTTTGACTGCCTAAAACGAGCTCCGACATTTCGCCCAATAATCTTTTTAATACGCAGGCTGGCAAAGGCAGAAAAGCCGGTCTATTTAAAACCTCAGCTAATGTTTTGCTAAACTCCAGATTAGTCACCGGGTTAATTGCCGTCGCATTGTAGGCACCCTGCATGCTGTTATCATTAATCATATTTTCGGCGATGGCAATCCAGTCTTGCAGATGAATCCACGACATCCATTGCCGACCGTTACCTATGCGTCCACCCAGACCCAGTTTGAATGGCAATAACATACGTTGCAATAACCCCCCGTCCCTGCCTAATACCAGGCCAGTACGTATTAAACAAACCCGGACACCATATTGCTCGGCTTGCAAAGCGGCTTGCTCCCAGTCGGCGCATAATTGCTGAGAAAAATCTGCAACACTATTACTTTGTTCAGTCAACTCAGTGTCGCCCTGATCACCGTAAAAGCCAATTGCAGAACCACTGATCAATAGCTGTGGTTTTTGCTGCATAGTGGCAATTTTGTCAATTAATTGTTGCGTCAATTGTATGCGGCTGTCGCGAATAATGGTTTTCTGTGCTGCTGTCCAGCGTTTATCAAAGATCGGCGCACCAGCCAGATTGATGATGATATCGAAGTGATCACTGACATCTAAGGCTTGTAAACCTTTTAGCGGTGTCACATTGCCAGCAAATAGCTTAACGACTTTGTCAGCATTTCTACTCAGCACAGTAATCTGGTGCTCTTGTGGCAGTAATTTTTTTATCAAAGCACTGCCTATAAATCCAGTGCCGCCTGTTATCAGTATTTTCATCTCGGAACCTCTATTAATCTAGTTCGTAAGGCGCTTGCCTTATACGAAAAAGTGGAAAAACCGTCTTCAGTAAACTCCATCCAGGCTAGGTTTATTTGCTGTTGCAGATCATCAAACCATGTCCAGGATGGGAATAATTATATCTGTTCCGGGGTTAATAAGGCGGCTTTTAAATTTTCCGAAAAAGCTTCTTTACCAAACCAGATATTAAGATAAGCCAGGCCAATTTCAGGATCATTTATAGTAGCCAGTTGCGTGCCATTCAATGCCAGGCTTAAACCATCTTTAGGATGGTAACTTAAATCATAATAATCACCCTCTTTGACCGTTTGATAAGCCTGATTGAATTGTTCAATCGTTTCTTGCCAGGCATCATATCTGGCACCTAAATTTAGTTTTAAATATTCCACTGCAGCTTCCTGAAAAGCATTCGCAGGGATCGATCGTTCGTAGACAAAACGTAGCCTTTTCGGTTCAGAGGATAATACATTTTTCAACTGCACGCAGTTATTGAGATACAGAGCAGCATAGCCCACATGAATGATCATGAAAGCCTTTAATTCACCCTGACTGCAGCGTTTTAAATTAGCTTTATTAGTGATCAGATTAGTTGGCAGGCTGTCATTAGCGAAAGCTGAAAAACTGCTTAGGCATATTATTAAGCCCGTGATAATTAATGTAAGCGATTTTTTACCCATGATATGAGTCCTCCTATAACAGGGATATGTTGAAAGAATCCGTTGGTACTGTCCCAGTAATCCTGGTGCAATATTATTTTCCCATCCTCATCAAAGCGTAAATGACTAATACCTATGGACTTTACATTGCTGCGTTTGCCCATGATAGTAAACAGCGTTTGCATTTTCCACTGCACAAAAACATCGTCATCCTTGGCAAATACATTGATCACTTCCAGACTCATGGATTCAACTTGCTGTTGGGTCTGTTGCAGATATTCGATCAGTTCCTTACGATTCTCAATAGTGACCAGCGTATCGTTGAAATATAAGGATTCTGCATAGGTTTTTCTCGCTTCGCTAGCAACATTGTTATGATCTAAATTATTATAAAGATCAGCAAAATTTACTACACGTGTATCCATTTCAGTCTCCTGATCTGTCGCAATCAATTCCAGGTATTGATTTATCGTGTTACTTTTGTTTGAACTGCAAGCAGTCAAGGACACTAATAACACTATTAACGTAATTCGCATGGCTTTAACTCCTATGGTTAGGAGTTATTATTCAGGATTGCATGTGAACATAACGTGAACGTTTTAATGCATTGCGTTCACGCAATGTTCACGTAG
>CAYWLM010000192.1:0-3453 GCA_964459125.1 uncultured Methylomonas sp.
CCTGGAAAGAATACGCTCAAATTGCACTCTATCAAGTTTATGACCGGGATCTAACAAGTCAGCTACTAACCCTCTAATAATCGCCTGCTCAACAACCTCGAAGGTATCACACTCAATAATTTGAATAGGGTGATAAGACTTACAACGTGAATCAACCTCCAGTTGCTGAGCAATAATTTTAGAAATCACATCATGTGATTCAGCAAAGCTACGACTATCTCGCCAAGCACTCATAAACGCCAAAGCCGTAGCCCGACCTGAACCTGTTTTTAAAACATTATTGAGCAACCAGTCCCGATCATCAGCATCAATCTGGCTCCATAATTCAGTACAAAATAACGTTAAAACAAAATCTTCTAATGAAGGCTGAGTACGCTTATAACTAAATTGAGATTCTAGCTCCAGCCAAAATGAACCCAGCAATCCAAACTTCTCACATTGCAGCATTAACTCAACATCATCGCTCCCTGATAATAATGCTTCTGCATAACTTTTAACTAACCGAAAAATAATATCGGTTAAAGAAGCAGACTCAGCCTTAGTCACAACCGCCAGCATTTTACGGTCTAAAGTAGTCTCTGTTTCATCTTCAGTCACAAAAAGCTTCAATGCCGTTAATCGCTGCTTGCTAGTAAAAAAGCCTTCCCTCAAGCGAATATGCCCCCGCAATGACATTTTAGGAATACCTAACTCGTTTAACAGCATAGAGCAGGCATTGGCAAAAAACTGTTCACTGTATAAACGCATATCCAGCAACCAATCACGATCCGCTTCAGGCTCTGCATAAGGAAAGTACAATAAAAATTTAGTCGCAGGTTCATCTAATTCAATACGCTTTTTAGTTTCCAATACCGAAACATCAGACATATCTAGCAAGGTCACATTATCTATAGCTATCGCATCTAGTTCTTCACGAAAACTCTGTTCAGGATCATACCAAAAAACCAAACGGCTTTGCTTAAACTTGGCTGCTATGCCTTTAAGCAATTGTTCTATTTGCATAACAACCTATATTTGTAGATACTCCAGAAACAAGAGCTCAAAGATCTAAATGAATTTTATTACTGATATATTGATGCACCAGCATTTGAATCACATTCTGATAAGGAATACCATTTTCAAGGCTTTTGCGTTTCAATTCATACAAGTCATTTTCAGACAAACGCACGGACACTGCTTTTTTCTTTTCCTGCTTTAAATAAGCCTGTAACTCAGCGACTCGATCATTTATTTGACCTTGACTTTGCCATTCTCCTGCTTCGACACTATCAAGAATCGCTTGTTCTTCATCATCTAATTTAATGCTCATTATCCACCGCCTTGTTATACAACTTATTCAATTTTCGAGAAGGAATAATCGTCTTTAAAAAAATAGTATTCTCATCCTCAACATAAGGCACGATATACACATAATTTTTAATCTTTAACAGCATCACCAGAATCGATTGATTAGGATATTTCTCAGTATTCGGATGCTCTAAATCATCCAGAATATGCCCCATTTCTATCGCTAATAATACATCTTCAAAACCAACGCCCCGCTCCTCTTTGAGTAAGGTATTTTTTTCAGGTGAAAAACGAACCTGTTTATGTTTATATGCCATACGATGTATGTTATTTTTATTTAACTATCACGTCAATCAATTATTAAATTTATTCACTTTTCTAATGATTTAATGAATCCCAATGCCCCTCTATACCTAACTGAGTTAATCTATATTTTTGCAAACGGCTACTAGGTTTATCTGGAATTGTTCTTTCAATAAAACCATAATCCAACAACCATTTTATTTGCTTATTCAGTTCGCCTGAAACCGTTTTATGTTCAAGTTTTTTCGCTAATTCTGATTTGCTAAGTTCATTTTTTACCAGGAACTTCATTACTTTTATAGCAAGTTCTGACTCTGGCCGTGACTCTGGTCGTGACTCTGGCCGTGACTCTGGCCGTGACTCTGGCCGTGACTCTAGCCGTGACTCTAGCCGTGACTCTGGCCGTGACTCTGGCCGTGACTTATTATCAACAATCTTAAATTGCTCATGAATTGGTAAGGTAGTTAAAAAATAAACATTATCAGCATCAGTTTCAAAAACAGGCTTAGGCGAACCATTATTCGCCATAAAACGCCGAATTTTAGGTAAACCCGTTCCTCGACCTTCAGTAAGGTTTAACTCCTTCAAAAAATCACCTAAACGGCTATTGCGGCAATCTCTAGCGATAACCTTTTCCCTTTGTAACATTTGTTGATCAACAGGCGGTAAAGGACCAGGAAATGACAACACCTCAATGCAATCATGACGCACATGGATCTCTATCGGATTTTGTTTATCGTAGCCTTTATGGAATACGGCATTCGCTACTGCTTCTTCAACCGCCTCAAACGGAAAATTATAAAAGCGTAAGGCTTCCGCTTGTCCCTGAACCTTAATAACCTGCTCTTTACAATACCTTCGCCAAAAATCATTCTGCATTAGCATGAATTTTCCCGATTTCTGCGGCTTGGAAAGTTTCAACTCGTTCCCACGCTCTGCATCGTTTATCGCAGATGTTGCAAGTGGCTGGTTCAGTTTTGGTTCGCTTTTGGGACGCGGAGCGTCTAGGGCGGCATTCCCACGCAGAGTGTGGGAACGATAAATAAATTCGCGGAAACGTTGCGTGGCATCATCTGCAAACCATTCTTGATCGGTTAGAGGGATAATGCCGTCTTCGTCGGCAGAAAAGGGGTTAGGGGTTAGGGGCGAGGGATTAGCTTGCTCCGTAATGCGTTGAGCATTTTCGATATTTCCACCAATAATGCCAGCATTTTTCTCACCTGTAATTGAGTCACATATTTTAACCTGACTGATGTAGGGATTAGGGAATAGGGAATAGGGAATAGGGAATAGGGAATAGGGGTGAGGGGTTAGTATGTTCTTCACTCCCCCCCTAATCCCTCTTCCCTTACCCCTTTACTATATATTTCTGCAAAGTCTTTATTACCCGCATGAGTATAAATTAAACCTGCTTTATCGATACGGTAACGCCCCATCATACAGCCGATGGCGTAGCTAATAAGTTCGGCGAGGGTATCGGATTGCATACGCTCTGCTAGAGCTAAGGGATAAGGGTTTAGGGGAGAGGGATTAGTTAAATCCTTCTTTTTTCTATCCCCTAATCCCTCACCCCTATAACCCCTTTATACCGATAATAAGGATTAACGGTTAAGGTGATTTGCTCCAGTGGCACATCAGGCGTAAGTTCATCTTGCAAGCCGTAGGCTTCGATAAATAGGCGGTTGTTTTCTTGTTCCAGGCGTTGCATTTCGGCGATAGTGGCTTGGTTTTGTTTATGCCAATTTGCGTAGCAGGTTTTTAAGAGAGAGGTCTCGTTTTCACACCCACCATGATCGTTCCCACGCTCTGCGTGGGAACGATAAATACGCTTTTTAGTTTCAAATACCGAAACATCAGACATAT
>CAYWLM010000193.1:0-3436 GCA_964459125.1 uncultured Methylomonas sp.
TTTTTGAGCATCCACGAGTACTGCTAATCAATGATAGCTTTGGTGCTTTAGCCGTGGCTTTACATGCAGTGCAACCTTGTTCCGTCTCTGATTCTGTTATCTCTCAGCAGGCAAGCGTTGCAAATTTAGCACTAAACGCGCTGCCAATTGATGCAGTACAGTTATTCAATAGCTTGCAATTGCCTACAGGAAAGTTTGATTTTATTCTGATTAAAGTACCTAAAACCTTAGCCTATTTAGAAGATATTTTAATTCGTCTACAGAGTGCTTTAAAACCTGATACTCAGCTTATTGTCGCGGGTATGGTTAAAAATTTACCTGCTTCAGTATGGCAGACAGTTGCACGCCTGGTTGGTAGAACAGTACCATCAAAAGCAGTTAAAAAAGCGCGTTTAATCTATGCCCAGCCTGATGCTCAGCGCACTGTTCCGGCTAATCCCTATCCAGTCATATATCAACTGGAAAATAGCGATTATCAGATTTGTAATCATGCTAATGTTTTTTCACATAAAAATTTAGATATAGGTACGCGATTTTTTCTACAACATTTACCCCAGGATAATAAATACCAGCAAGTAATCGATCTGGGCTGCGGAAATGGAGTAGTCGGACTCATTTTTGCTGCAAACAATCCTGATGCCCAGCTGCATTTTATTGATGAATCATTTATGGCCGTGGCTTCAGCACAGCAAAATTTTGAGCACGCATTTAAAGGCCGGAAAGCAATATTTACAGCTGCAGATGCATTAACAGATCTTGCGCCGGATTGTATTGATCTGGTTTTATGTAATCCACCTTTTCACCAGCAAACAGCAATTGGCGACCATATAGCCATGCGTATGTTTCAACAGGCAAAAAGCGTATTACGGACAGGTGGTGAACTCTGGGTTATTGGTAATCGACATTTGGGTTATCAGGCAAGTTTGAAAAAATATTTTGCCAGTGTCGGACTAGTTGCCTCGAATGCTAAATTTATTATTGTTAAAGCAACTGTTTGATGACTCTTAATACTATTGGATACTCATATATAGCCAATAGTATTCAAGCAAATGAGAATTTCCATGCATCCTTTAAAGAGACACTAAGTGCAGTGCGTTAAATCCCCAGTCATAATAGAAGAGAGCATTAAAAAATCACGCTTTATTGGCTTGATTTATCCCTGTACTACTGAGCAGGGGGCAAATGCATATTTAAATGCCTTGCATACACTGCATTCATCCGCGAACCATATAGTATTTGCCTATCGTATCCTGACAGATAAAGGCACGGTGTGCCGGTTTTATGATGCCGGCGAGCCTTCTGGGACCGCAGGAAAACCAGTATTTAAATATATAGAAGGACATGACTTAATTAACGTTTTATGTGTGGTGGTGCGCTATTTTGGCGGGATTAAATTAGGCGCAGGAGGTTTAACGCGCGCCTATGGTAATACCGCGAAACAGGCCATTGAAGCAGCTGATATTATTGAGTTTATTGAGTTGGCTAAATTGATATTTGTAATCGATTATAAGCAACTACAATCATTCGAATACACTTTGAATAATTTCTCTGGGGAAATTATTAGTAAAGATTTTACCGGTCAAGTTAAATTAGAAGTTCAATTACCGGCAAGTCAGGCTGAAGATTTTTTACAGCTGTATCCAAATGGAGTCTATAGTTAGGCCGTTGGATTATGCCGATCTAAATGGCTTATCGACAAGCGGTTAGTAGCTAAATAAATCGATCTTATATCAAGACTATGTGACCGTTAAGGATGTTATGTGAGGCTCGGATTACACTTATGCTAATCGTATCTACGGCTCTAAAGTATTACATATATGATATTTATTGTTATTAGGTATCTTACGACGGTATCACTTGACGCAAAAAGCAGAGCGACGATAGGAACGGCGCTTTTTTGCGTCAAGTAATGCACTGGTTATTTGGTATTTTTATCACCAAATCGTTTACTTGCCTTCGATTATCATCTGCGTCTAGCCGAACGTACCCATCGGTCCCGGGTAGCTCACTTCCTCAAGTTTTCCTGTATCAACATCATAGATGAATCCTCTCACAGTCGAAGCATCAGGTCCTTCAGTAGGTATCCATGGATGATTCATAACTCTGGATATTGATCGTCTGACATCCCAGCTAAGACGCTCAGTTTGCTGCTCATTGCGAGGTGAATCAAGAGCTTCGATTGGACCACGGAAGGCATGAAACTGGGCAGGTGTTGACGAGCTGTGCTTGCAGCTTGTAAATTTGCGTCCTGTAGCCTGGCCAAGCAGCTCCTCAGCCGCTGGATCACCTTCTAATCCAGCTTTAAGCAGGTCGTCGGTAAAAGCCAGCATGCCACAACGGGTGTGATGGATTAATATAATTTCATTAGTGTTGAGCAGATGGTGCGAGATAATCAGGCAACGGATTGCATCTTCGGTTATAACACCTCCGGCATTACGGATGATATGAGCATCTCCCGTTTCTAAGCCAAGTAAGTCTTCAACATCAAGCCGCGCATCCATACAGGCAACAACAGCCACATGTTTGGCTGGATTAATCGGTTGCTTTCCGGGATGAGATGATTTATGCACTTCCTGACCACTCGCATATAATTTATTATTTTCTAGTAATTTATCTGTATTAACGTTAGCCATGATTTTCCCTATATTAAAATAAATTAATCAACAACTACGTCTTTCGTAGTTGATCTTTTCGCACTGTAGAGGTGCATACTCATCTTACACTTAATGTTTTTAACTTCAAGAATTATGCTAGTTCTCTATCCACATAACCCTTTGTATCACCGGCATATTAAAGCTGCAAAGCGAAGCGGCGGTGCGACTGGCATGGATGGTAGCGCGTAGGTTGGTTGTGAGCAATGAACCCCAACATCTTTATACAAATGAGATTGTTGGAATTCATTTTATCATCCCAATCTTGTATTAAATACAACTCTTAAACACAAGGTTTTTATACACAAATAACGCAATATTTATTCCTGCATAGGCAGTTGCCATGCTGCATTTCAAGACGATAATCGTTGCTTTTTTACAGAAATCAACAACTTTAAACCCTTGATCGCCTTGATCTTGTCCAATGCGAAATGCGTGTATCCAGGATGCTTTTGCCGGGAAATGGATCAAAATGTTGTGTGAGGCTCAGTTAAATGTGTACGATTATACTAATCGACCGATCGGCCCTGACAGGAAATATCAAATATTCTGCCCCCTTGAGTTATTTAAGTCATTGTTTTTTAAAATGACAGTATTTTAAGGCAGCATAAATAATTATCCTTAATATTTATAATTCAACTATTTAATGCACCACTGGTAGCGGCAATATATGCTGACCTCTTGTTTACAACTGCAACTTTCCCCAATGAGCATCAAATATTAAATAGAGTTGTAACTACTCAGCGTATTTGAATAGACGAATGAAATTATAAAGCAAATTCAGG
>CAYWLM010000194.1:0-3434 GCA_964459125.1 uncultured Methylomonas sp.
CGCCGTTATGGGGCTGATGGACACAATAATGCAGGTTTGTGGGTGCTTGCCTGTATGGATGAACGTTTGCCGATAGACGAAGCACTGGGTATTCATGTCGACACACCGGTCGGTGGTGGAGATGCGCATTGTTTCCGTAATGCGGGTGGCATTGTAACGGATGATGCAATCCGCTCTGCTATGCTAACGTGTAATTTTTTCGGAACTAAAGAGATAGTGATTGTGCAACATACGCAATGTGGCATGCTATCTGCGAATGCTCAAGATCTTGAAAAAATGTTTCGCGATAAAGGTGTCGACACCGATAACCTAGTGATCGATCCAACATTGCCAGAATTAAAGCTTGGAAAAGGTTCATTTGCAAAATGGATCGGAATGATGGACGATGTTGATGTGACCTGTATGAAAACTATTAATGCTTTCAAAAATCACCCACTCATTCCTGATGATGTTATTGTCAGTGGCTGGATTTGGGAAGTAGAAACACGCAGATTGAGAGCGCCTACACTTGATGCTGAAAAACGCCTAAGAACCGATTTCACTTCGGGGGCGTTTGGTGTGACAACCAAACAACCTGCTCGTTGGGGTTAAAAAGTATTATGTTTGGCTGGAGAGTGTTTAAAGCATTCTCCAGTTTTTTATAATTGAGAGTAGATAATATGCCAACTTATGATTATAGATGTACTCAATGCAAGATGCAGTTTGAAGCTAATCACCGGATTAATGATGCCAGCCCTGCCTGTTCAAGTTGTGGTGGGGTCTGTGAGAAGCTGATTCTATCGCCCCCAGCCGCACATGGTTATAAAGCCATCGGGCGTAAACAAGCAATGGAGGCATTACAACCGAAAATATCCAATAAACCCCATCAACATAGCGCCAGCTGTGGTTGCAAATCAGTGTCACCATGACCCGCCTTGATAAGAAACAAGCAAAGATATACTTTCCTAAGCAGAGCCTCTGATGAAAAAGAAATCATTGTTTCGTTTGACGCCGACCTCATTTCTTCAAACCTTTGTAATTCAAAGCATAAAATTAGGGCAAAAGCGTAATTTAGAAAAACAAAGCGATAATAAATATATCCAACATCTTGGTTTGTTGGCCAGTAGTGATTTCGAAAAAGCGGCGAGAAAACAATTAGAGTATGAAAATGCTTTAACGCATGACCAGTATGCCGATGTTATTATCGAAATAAAAAATCAGATCGGTGGGGGTTTTTCCAGGATATCAAGTGATACAGGCATTATCCGCGTTGAAAATACCTGCTGCCCTTTTGGTAAAGGGGTCAAAGAAACGCCGGAGCTGTGTCAAATGACCTCTTCGGTTTTTGGCGGCATTGCTGCACGAAATTTTGGCTATGCTAAAGTTGAATTGAAAAAGCGCATTGCTATGGGTGATGCGGGTTGTGAGGTCAGTATTTATTTAGACCAAAAGAAAAACCAGGCAATATCGGGTGATGAATATTATAGACAAAAAGAAACTATCAGCTCTAAATTGAACAATACTGACACTATTGTGCAGGTAACAGAGCAGGTATCGCCGAACTGGTATCAATGCGAGACGACTGAATCGAGTGTAAGAAAGAATCCGCTAAACATTGTTATTGGGAAGTCGCAAACGATGCGTGATGTTTTTGAATCAATACAGATTGTTGCACCGACTATGGTTAATATAATGATAGGCGGCGAAACAGGCGTTGGTAAAGAAATTGTTGCTCGGGCAATACATGTTGCAAGCGAACGTAATCAGGAAAGATTCATTGCTGTAAATTGTGCGGCTATTGCTGAAAACTTAATTGAAAGCGCCTTGTTTGGACATGAAAAGGGGGCATTCACTGGCGCCTACAATGTTCATAAAGGTTTTTTCGAGCGAGCTTGTACAGGTACGCTATTCTTGGATGAAATAGATAGTTTGAGCCTGTCAGGACAAGCAAAACTTCTTCGTGTACTGCAAGAAGGTGAGTTTGAACGAGTGGGTGGCAGACAGGTGATGAAGGCGGATGTACGAATTATCGTTGCCTCTAATCAATCACTTAAAGGCAGGGTGTCAGCCGGTGAGTTTCGCAAAGATCTTTTTTATCGGTTAAATATCGTGCCTATTCATATCCCCGCTTTACGGGATAGACGTGAAGACATTGGGGATTTAATTAATTTTTTTCTAAAGCAGCTAGCGAATAAATACCAAAAACCGGAGAAACAACTTGGCGAAAATGCATGGCAAAAAGTGATGCAGTATGAATGGCCTGGCAATATCCGTGAATTAGAAAGTGTTTTGGAGTACGCATTTTTATTCGCAAAGGGAAGCATCATTGAGGATTTTCCTATCGATTGTACCGATTTAGATGCAGGGCATATTGATGAGGGAAGTCTCAATATAGCTAAGAAAAGAGTCGCTTGTGAGATTGAAGTTAAGATGCTTGAGGAGGCATTAAATCGATTTAGCGGTAATGTGACTGCAACTGCAAAGGAAATGGGACTTACTCCGCGAGCAATCCATCAAAAATTGAAAAAACATCATATTGACGCATCAATTTATAGAAAATCTAATAGTTCAGCAGAATAAAGTGCTTTTTTACCGGTACACTGTCGTCAGCGCATTAAGTAAATTAATAAGCATTACGATGTATCGTTGCGTTTGAGTATGGAATAGTTGACAAATTATTGGCTATAAAAACAGGCTATTTAGATCACGCCTGTTGCAGTTTTTAATTTCAATGTAAGCTACATCTTACAATTTTTTCAAGTAATAGGTAACGTTGATGCAAGTGCATGTTAAATGAGTTGATGGGATGATGTTTCTGGGTGAATTGGAGAGTGGACATGCTGTCGAGATCGATAATCCACCTGATCTAGGCGGCAATAATATGGGCCTACGCCCAAGGAAAATGCTATTGCTCGGTATGGGAGGGAGTACATCTATTGATGTGATGCAGATTTTGCAAAAAAGTCGGCAAAATGTTATTCACTGAGACCAAAGGACCATATATGGTCCGCCTCGTATTACAAGAATTATTTGTTCGTAACATAAAGAAATATTGCACCCATGTATCCGGCCTTTGTCTGCGGTTGTCTAATGCCTCTGGCCCTGATGGAATCTGCGCATTCTATACCTTAATACCTTATCTGAGTATCGGCCTCAAGGGTTCCTAGACCCCTGCAGATTCTTAGGAATATTTATGTCATCACTTAAAATTTATCTACACCATACGTTGCTAACGGTTTTTTAGCTATTGTGCCTGTTTTACTTTGGTTCTTCTTTGTTTCCTGTATTGTCACTCTTTATCAGATTTGGGTATGTCAAGGAGGAACGCAAACGCTTGCATCGAGTAGTCTTTGACTGCAATTTAAATGATACAGGAAAGGCCACATTTAATGTGTACCTAAGTAAAGTGGACCCCATTGTCAAGACCATTTTTTCCAATTAATAAGGAGAAATAT
>CAYWLM010000195.1:0-3384 GCA_964459125.1 uncultured Methylomonas sp.
TTGAAGATGCTTCCATAGCTGTCTTGATAGGTTTTAATGGATTTACCGCACAGGAAATCAGTCAGTCAGCTGATCAAATTATACCTTTTGCAACGAGTTTGCTTGAAGAATCTCTCGGTGGTTCAGTTATTTCCTTTTCACCGGTACAACTCAACAACATCGGCCTGGCTGATGGTCAAGCAGTGCATAATCTGGTTTTGAATAATCTCCTGAATGGAATGGATTTATATATGAGGTGCTATGTTTCCAAAGTAGATGGACCACAGGGACCTAATATCAGAATGGATTTTTATGGATGGGCTAACGAATTGCTGGAACCAGGTCAGTTCTTGATCCGACTAGAGTTTCAGGAAAGTGTGTTCAATCAGCTTTTACAATTGAGCTAAAACAGCTTTAACTTGATTAAAAACTCCCACCTGTAAATCAGATGGGAGTCAAGTTCACAGACCAGATGTTCAGGTTCCTAATTGCTACTATATTGCAATAATAAGTATATTCGGAACCTGTATTTCGGTTTCCTTTCCCCTTCCAGGCTAATCTTTCAAGCAGCCTGCACTTTAATTGTTAACCTTATAACTGCTCTGATTCCACAAGCAGTCTCTTCGTATATAAAATGAGCCTGAAATAAGCAAACAAAGGACTGACTAGAAATCAGAGTACGTTTAGTTTTGCTGCTAAATATGCTGCTGCGCGCTCCGGCTGCAGCTGGTATTGGTATCGTAAAATGAGAAATTTCAGCAATAGTAGCAATTGCTCATATATCTGTCATATATTTATATTACAATATGTTAATATTCATTTTATTCCTGCCTAAACAAATGCTTAGCTGATTGGCAGAGAGTGAATACCCAAAGGTATCAACACAGGTGAAAAACATAATGAAAATCATAATCATAGGTGGTGTCGCAGGAGGCGCAACGGCAGCAGCACGCATTAGACGTAATGATGAAATGGCCGAAATTATCTTGATTGAGCGTGGCCTGTACATCAGTTTTGCCAATTGTGGCTTGCCCTACCATATATCAGGAGCCATCGCAAAACGAGAACAATTACTGGTCACTTCCGAAGCAATGTTTAAACAACGCTACCAGGTTAACGTACGCAGGCGCACAGAAGCTATTAGCATCGACCCCAAAGGTAAAGTTGTCCGTTTACGTGACCTGGCCACCGGCAATGAGTTTGATGAGACCTATGACAAGCTATTACTCTCTCCTGGCACTGTACCAATACACCCTAAACTGCCAGGTATCGATTCATCAAGAGTATTTAGTCTGCACAATATTCCTGACCTTGACCGCATTATGGCCCATCTTAGTGAGCACCCGGTTCGCCGTGCGGTGGTCATTGGCGGGGGATTTATCGGTATAGAAGTTGCAGAGAACCTACATGAGAGAGGTGTTTCAACAACCTTAGTGGAAGGAACCGATCAGATTCTTGCGCCTCTGGATTATGAAATGGCCGCTATCGTACATGCGCATATGCATGACAAGAATATTGAGCTTTATCTATCAGATAAAGTCGAACTTTTTGAGGATAAAGCGGATTATACGCTGGCTTATCTCAGCAGTGGTCGACGCCTTCAAGCCGATATTATCATTATGGCCATCGGCGTAAGACCGGAAGTCACTCTGGCTAAAACAGCGGGCCTTGAGATTGGTGCTACTGGCGGCATCAAAGTAAATACTCATCTACAGACATCAGATGCTGATATTTATGCGGTTGGTGACGCTATCGAGATTATCCAGACAATTAGCGGAAAACCTGCGCTAATCCCACTCGCAGGCCCTGCTAACCGCCAGGGTCGAATGGCTGCGGATAATATAATTTTCACTAATACCAAACACTATAAAGGAACGCTGGGCACAGCAATCCTGAAAGCCTTTGACCTGACCGCAGCATCCACGGGCTTGAATGATAAACAACTACATGCCGCCGGTATCCCTTTCCTCAGTTGCATTACCCATAGTGGTTCTCATGCTAGCTACTACCCTGGTGCGAAACAGGTCAGCATTAAACTGCTATTCACTGAAAAAGGGCAGATTCTTGGAGCGCAGGGCGTCGGTGCCGATGGCGTTGATAAACGCATAGATGTGATTGCTTCGGCAATACACGGCGGTTTAACAGTTGAAGACTTGACGGATCTGGAACTGGCTTATGCTCCGCCTTTCAGTTCGGCAAAAGACCCTGTCAATATGGCCGGCTATGTGGCGAGTAATATTCTCGATAAATCTGTTGCAATCATCGATTGGAGAGAATTACGCGATAGCATAGACTCGAAGAATACCACACTACAACTTGTTGATGTGCGGACTGCCGAGGAATTTGAGTTTGGTAGCATTCCTACTGCTCGTAATATTGATATCAACCATTTAAGAGAGCAGCTCCACGAACTAAATACTGCCAATCCGATAGTGGTGTTCTGTCAGGTGGGCATACGCGGCTATTTGGCTTATAGAATTCTCAAGCAACATGGTTTTAGCCAGGTACGCAATCTTTCTGGAGGTTTCAAGAGCTATTCCTGGGCAATAGATAAACAGTCCAATCCAGATATTTTTCACTACGATGATCTCAAGCTTCGCGATCCTGAAGACGTTGCAGCCGAACGTCACCAAGGTTATCCAATGGCGGCTCCCATCATTACGGATAGCACCGGTGAATTGCATACTCTGGATGCCATTGGGCTACAGTGCCCTGGCCCGATCATGAAAACCTACAAAGCAATGGAGGCGCTTGATACCGGTGAGTTACTTGAAGTGACCACCTCCGATCCTGCCTTTGGCCGAGACATCCGCGCATGGACCAAGAAAACCGGCAATGATTTGGTTTCATTAAAGGCCGACAAGGGTCTAATCATTGTACTTTTGCGCAAGGCAGAGAAAGTTCCGCTAGCCAGTAATGTAGCAGAGATTAAAGATAAGCTGACTTTAGTGGTCTTTTCAGACGATTTGGACAAGGTCATGGCCAGCATGATTATTGCTAATGGCGCCCTTTCCATGGGCAAAGCTGTCAGCCTCTTCTTTACTTTCTGGGGGCTAGATGTAATCCGCAAAGAAGATGCACCTTCAGTTAATAAACCTTTGATGGACCGTATGTTCAGCACCATGCTACCTTCAGATGTGGAGCACCTCAATACCATTTCAAAAATGGATATGCATGGTTTGGGGGCTAAAATGATCCGTAAGGTCATGCATGATAAAGGCGTGGAAACACCCAGTCAGCTACTAAAAAGTCTTATTGAGGGCGGCGCCCAGCTCATTGCTTGCCAGATGTCCATGGATGTCATGGGTATGCAGCAAGAAGAACTGATTGATGGTGTTGAAATAGGTGGCGTTGCGGCATTTCTGGGTGAAGCAGAGGAATCCGGAACAACGTTGTTTATCTAGC
>CAYWLM010000196.1:0-3365 GCA_964459125.1 uncultured Methylomonas sp.
CATATTTCTGCGGCATCTAATAGCGCCTTGTCATTAGTCGAGGCGGATTATGTGGCCTTAATGGATCATGATGATTTATTGACACCCGATGCCTTGTACTGGGTGGCAAGAAGTATACAACAGCACCCTGATGTACAGCTAATTTATTCTGATGAAGATAAAATGGATTTGCAGGGAAAGCGTTATGCGCCCTATTTTAAGCCGGACTGGAATCCTGAGTTATTATTATCGCATAATTTTATTTGCCATTTAGGCGTTTATAAAACCTCGCAAGTCAATGCCTTAGGCGGTTTTAATGCAGACTTTGATGGAGCGCAGGATTATGATTTGGCGTTACGTTATGTTGCTGGATTAAAATCTGAGCAGATTGTACATATTCCACACATTCTTTATCATTGGCGTGCCGTTGCCGGTAGTACAGCAAATGGTGTACATGAAAAACCCTATGCCGAAGCCAGGATTGAACAAGCTGTAGCGAGTGCATTAGAACGCCAGCACCGTCCTGCCGAGGTATCAGCACATAAACAGTTGCCAGGTGCGGTACGAGTGCGTTATTTATTACCTGAGGTATTACCGCTAGTCAGTATAGTGATACCGACGCGCAACGGTTTCCATTTATTACACCGCTGTGTGGAAAGTATTTTTGCCAAAACCACTTATCCTAATTATGAATTAATCATTATTGATAATGGCAGTGATGACTTGGTGTCGCTAAGATATTTACAGCGTCTTCAGGAAAAGCCACAAGTAAGGATTATTCGTGATGATAGCCCATTTAATTATGCAGCCTTAAATAACAAAGCCGTTGCTGAGGCCAAAGGCGAAGTCATCGCTTTATTGAATAATGATCTGGAAGTGATTAATGCTGACTGGCTGGATGAAATGGTCAGTCATGTAATGCATCCTGAAGTGGGCGCAGTAGGAGCTAAATTATATTACCCAGATGACACTATCCAGCATGCGGGCGTTATTGTTGGTTTAGGTGGCGTAGCAGGGCATTCGCATAAACATTCGCCAAGAGATAACCCCGGTTATTGTGGCCGATTATTATTAGCGCAGAATTTATCAGCGGTAACCGCAGCTTGTTTACTGGTTAGAAAAGAAGTGTTTGATGCAGTCGGTGGTTTTGATCAACAGCATTTATCTGTCGCTTTTAATGATGTCGATCTCTGTTTACGTATTCAGGAACAAGGTTTTTATAATGTCTGGACGCCTTATGCGGAAATGTATCATTATGAGTCGGCCAGTCGTGGTTATGAGGATACGCCTGAGAAACAGGCGCGTTTTAATAAAGAAGTCGCATACATGAAACAGCGCTGGGGGCAGGGCTTATTAAGAGACCCTGCTTATAACCCTAATTTAACTTTGGATCGGGAAGACTTTTCTTTTGCCTGGCCGCATAGGTAATAATACATAATATTCTCGTTTTCGGCTTAGTTAACGATCATAATGGGACTTCGATTACCCCGGAAAATGAAAGACACAGGTATCTTTCAAGGTAAGTGTAGAATTCTTGTCTGATGATGAAATTATCTTTTGGTTTCTTATTGGTTTGTAGCGCTGTGGCTGAAAGCGTTACAAACGTTATCCTGCTCTGGTAATAATTATTTATTAAACTGTCCCTATACTTTTCGAGTATAGACAGGCCATTTTTGTGTTGCTTGTTTATAGCCTGAAAGCCTGAGTATTCATCACGAACTTTTAATTGATAAGAGACAGGTTGTAATGATTCTTGGACTAATTCAAGAGTGCGATTAATTTTATTGAATTGAAACGACCAGCTAGAGTATTTTTCAGGAAAAATATTTTTATACTTTAATTATATGCCAAGAAATGTCATTTTTTATATCCTGCAGCTTATTGTTGTAGCAATTCCAGCGTCGTTAATTTTATATTATGCCCTCCATTCTGGAGGGCTCCCTGATAATGATTACTGGGGAGAAATTGACCAAATTATTAACCAGCAAAGCGGTGAGTTATCTACTAACTTTCTGGACTGGGTTCAGCGCAGTAATGAACATTACACCTTATTGCCAAAAGTAGTCTATGCCGCTAATTTAATTATCACCGGAGGGAATAATGTAGGCCTGAGTTTATTTGCCTGGTTTATGGCTCTGCTACAAGTGTTGCTACTGTATCAGTTATTGCCAGTTAAAAATAAGCAATCACCTGTTTTATTTACACTCCTGTTATTTGTAATTGCAGCTTTTACATTTAGTCCAAGGCAAGCCCATAACTGGATTTTAGGCATGAGTGGCGTAGCCTGGATTATGGCTAACTTTTTTTGTATTGCTGCTATAGTCGCCCTGCAACATTATGCAATAAGTAGAAACAGATCTGGTTTCTACTTGATTTTTGGTCTAAGTCTATGTGCTGTTGCTACCTATAGCACGAGTCTGGCATTATTTCCAGTGCTGATTATTACGGCATTTTTATATAAATTAAGTCGTCAAGATCAACTGTCGATTGCTATATTCGGCATGAGTATTTTAGGCCTTTATTTTTTCACTTATAGCACGCCTGCTAATCATCCTGCCATCCAGCAATCAGTGCTTGTGCTGGCAACTTATCTATTCAGTTTTATTGGTGCTTTATTTACATTGAAAATGAAATATGCGTTGATCAGCGGTATTTTTGGCGTAGTAAGCTCGCTAGTTATGATTGCCTATATTTTTCATAAAAAAACACACTGGTCTGTTATTATTCCATGGATTAGTATTCAACTTTATGTGTGCGGCAATGCTGCGATGGCCGCACTTGCTCGTTCTGGCTTCGGTTTAGAACAGGTATTCGCTTCTCGTTATGGAAGCTTGCCAGCATTATTCTGGATGGCCTGGATTATCATTGGGCTGACTTTTTGTTGGCAGCAACGTGCAACTTATCGTCAGTTTTCTCTGGTTATTTTATTAGGTATCAGTAGTCTCCTTATTTTTAACACATATCGGGTCGGACAACTTGTTGCGGAACCTTTATTGCAACGTGCTGAGCAGAAGTCATTATCGCTTGCCTCTATATACTCACATGCTGTTGATATTAAATTGATTAATGCAACAGGTCTGCCTCTTGTTTCATATCAGAAAATGGAATCGATTACCAGAAGGCTTGCCGCTGCTGAACATATTCCCTTTAATGGTTTATTTGCGCAGTGTCCTGAAATAGGTGTCAAGATTAACAATATTCAGTCCGCTAGTGCTGGTACTGAACAATTCCTGGGTGCTTTTGATGAGATAAGATTGCGCAATGATCAGATTATTGAAGCTAAAGGCTGGGCTTATAATAATGGCTCTGATCCAGGCTGTATAGTATTAACCAATCAGGATAATATCGTAAGAGGTATCGCTAGTTATGGGCTTGATCGTCCTGAT
>CAYWLM010000197.1:0-3316 GCA_964459125.1 uncultured Methylomonas sp.
GGACACTTCCCAGTCTGTATAGCAAAAACACAAATGTCTTTTTCTACCGATCCAACGGCAAAAGGTGCACCTTCTGGTCATACTGTGGAAATAACCGAAGCAAGGCTAGCTAATGGTGCAGGTTTTATCGTTGTTATTGCCGGTAATATGATGACTATGCCCGGTTTACCTAAAGTGCCGGCTGCGGAGCGTATTGATATTACTGATGCAGGTGTGATTACTGGCTTGTTTTAACCTAGAAGCTGAAGTTGACCGCTATAAAACACTATAAGTGGCCGAATATAAAATATAATGATTGTAAATGCTTGTCATCTGTTGGGTGACTATACTCCGCTGCACGGTTGTGTGGATAAATCTGAGCACGAAATACTATGTTACAGCTCTTGCCAAGGGTTACGACCATTGCCTGCGAACTGTGCCTTGTCTTTCACACTCAGATTATCCACAAAATCCGTGCTCAACGGCGGTTTCTAGGTTTAAGCAATCTATATAATCAGCTCTAAGGCGTTATGCAGTTACTTTAACTCGCGTTCCAATGTTCTGTGTTGTAGGGCATGAGCAGAGGCTTTGTGTCATGGATTGCAGGGCGTTCTCGTATACATCCTCAGGTGGAGCGCAGAAACGCGATGTACGTTATTTTTAGTACGTAAAACTTAGCTGATAAGATCTTTGTTTACAGACTACATAGTGAAGGATACTACCTAATGATTTCATCACCTATACGTATTCATTATTTTACTGATGTCTTATGTGTCTGGGCCTATCTGGCACAGGTGCGACTCGATGAGCTGATAAAGCATTATGCAACTGATATAGAGATCAGTTATCATTTTATGCCTATCTTCGGGTGTACCGGACACCGAGTCGAGCAAGGCTGGAAAGATAAAGGAGGCTATGCAGGGTTTGGCAAGCATACTCATCAAGTATGCAGCGCCTATCCTTATCTAAACTTGCATAAAGATGTCTGGAAAATAAACGCGCCTAAAACGTCGGCGACCAGTCATTTGTTTATTAAAGCGATCCAGTGTCTGATTGATGAAGCAGTAATCAATAATGCAGCCAGTGCAGACCTGGAGCACAGAACACTCTTTGAGCAATTTGTCTGGCAGGTTCGCCTCGCCTTTTTTCAAGATGCTAAAGATATTGGCAATGTGCAGGTATTAAAGGAGATTGCCCATACGATGCAACTACCGCTTGCTGAAATAGAACGGGTTATGGATGATGGCACAGCACTAGCAGCATTGTGTCGTGATATAGAATTAAGAGATGAATTCCGGGTAGAAGGGAGTCCAACCTATATCCTTAACGAAGGGCGGCAAAAACTTTATGGTAATGTCGGCTATCGAATAATACAGGCAAATTTAAATGAAATACTGAAGCAGCCCAGGGTGGAAGCGAGTTGGTGCTAGGCTTATGATATAAGCTTGATATATATTATTCGGCATCTTTCATTGGTCAGTTTGCACTTTCATTTCATTAACATCGTTATTCCCGAGTGTTACCCAGTCAAGCTGGGCACAAGCTTTATCGGGAATCTCTTTGTCTACGCAAGATTCCTGCTAGAAGCATGCAGGAATAACGATAACTCACCCTAAAAAGGGTAAACTACTTTTATCTCCAAATGAAGGATGCCTTTTATTCTCCCCGAATTTAAGCGGGAATCTGATTGTAATCCAGCAGGTTCCAGATAAAGTATTGCAGGAATGACCGGATTAGCCAGGCTTATTACTTAATCCAGACCCGGGCTAAATAATGCGAGTGCTTTTTGCAAGGTTGACCCTATGCCCCATGCAAGAGGTATGCTGACATAAAGCCAAAACAGCAATAATAGAAGCAGATCAGTTAGTCTGTTTGATCTTGAATGATTCATGGTATCTCCATATTTGATATTAATTCGCGGTTATTTTTTCTGGATCGGGCTGCTCAGGATGGGGAAAAATACCATCAATTTCATCAAAATCAAAATGTTTCATATGGTGTTTTTCATGTACAGGACGAATCATTAAATTACATAAAAATCCCAGACTCAAAAGTCCTGCCATAATATACATGGTTATGCTGTATGCATCCGCTTTAGCGACACCTTGCTCAATTTGAAATTGACGGATGTAGTTTACCAATACAGGCCCTAAAACACCTGCGGTTGCCCATGCTGTAAGCAAGCGGCCGTGAATCCCTCCCACATATTGAGTGCCGAATATATCGGCTAAATAGGCAGGAATAGTTGAAAACCCCCCACCGTACATGCTTAATATTAATGCATACAACATAATAAATAAGCCCATATTGCCTGATGCACCTATGGACGGTACCGAAGCATACAGGGCTATGCCCAATATAAAGAAGATAGAATAGGTATTTTTACGACCTATATAGTCTGAAGCAGAAGACCAGAAGAATCGTCCCCCCATATTAAAGAGACTGAGTAGTCCAACAAATCCAGCGGCTGCCGCAGCACTTATCGTGCCTTTAAATATTTCCTGAATCATCACCGAAGCTTGACCGAGAACACCTATGCCTGCAGTCACATTTAAACACAAGACTAACCAAAGCAAATAAAATTGAGGTGTTTTGAGTACTTGGTCTATATGTACATGATGTCGAGTGATCATATCATTTTGAATAACAGAGGGAACCCAGCCTTCGGGTTGCCAATTCTCAGGAGGTGTACGGATAGTAAGAGAGCCAATCAGCATAGACAGAAAATAAATACAGCCCATAATGATAAAAGTTTCCATAACGCCAACAGAGCTAGCTGATTTAAAATGATCCATTAGCCAGATTGACAAAGGAGCACCAATCATTGCACCACCGCCAAACCCCATAATCGCCATACCGGTGGCCATGCCACGACGATCAGGAAACCATTTTATCAAGGTCGAAACAGGTGAGACATAGCCCAGACCTAAACCTATGCCACCCACGACTCCATAGCCTAAATAAATAACCCAGATTTGATGTAGATAAACGCCTAGTGCCGCTATTAAAAAACCGCCACCAAAACAGCAAGCCGCTACAAACATAGTCAGCCGAGGCCCTACTTTTTCCAGCCATTTACCACCAAAAGTCGCAGACAGCCCTAAAAAAACAATCGCTAAACTAAAAATCCAGCCTAAAGAGGTTAATTTCCAGTCATCAGGGGCAGATTCGTTAATGCCAATAATTCGCGTTAGTGGGTTATTAAATACGCTGAAAGCGTATGCCTGGCCTATGCACAGGTGAACTGCCAAGGCAGCAGGAGGAATCATCCACCGGTTATAATTAGGTCTGGCAACGGCGCGTTGCCTGGAAAAGAAACCTGACATCTAAACTCCTG
>CAYWLM010000198.1:0-3300 GCA_964459125.1 uncultured Methylomonas sp.
ATTACAAACCTAATTATCGACAAAGTCGAACTCTTTATGAAATCAGATGTTAAGTCATTACCATTGTTAGTTCGTGGACCTTACAAGGGCTATAGTGGTCATGATTGTACCGTACGCAGTTTTGTGCGCTACCTTGTTAAAGCTGGGGCACGTATAAATTTGCAGGATCTTGCGTATTGGTCGCCAGCAAAACTAACGACGGATCAACGAGAATCATGGTTTGATCAATTTGAAAAACCGATAGAATCGAACATTGCCTTACATTTTTGCATGCCTCATCAAGTTAAGGTTTTGGCCGATAAAACTAACGTGAATTTCACTATGTTTGAAGCCAGTCGTATTCCTGAGTTTTGGCTACGGCAAAATCAACTGCATGATTTGGTCATCGTCCCGACCGAATCTTCTAAACGCTTCTGGTGTGATTCTGGATTTCCAGAACAACGTATTCGCATTTGCCCACTTGGTGTTGATAGCCAACGCTTTCGACCGACTGTTGCCCCTTTGAACTTAACCGATAAAAATGGCAAAGCGGTTAGCGAATACCGAGTACGTGTTTTGAACATTTCAGAAATTGTTACCCGTAAGAATTTATTATCATTACTCCGCGTATGGATTCAAGCTACCCATCAAGATGATGATGCCATACTGATTATCAAACTCAATCATAGCCCAGCATCGTTGCTTAAATTTTTGCGAGATCTAACCCTAATGGAAAAAGCCATCGGTAAAGATCGCAGTCAAGCAGCGAGCATTTTATTCACCGATCAAGTGCTTACTGATGCGCAAATGCCAGCACTATATACTACGTCCACCCATTATTGGAGTATGTCGTTTGGCGAAGGTTGGGATCAACCGATGACTGAAGCGGGTGCCAGCGGTTTGCGTTTGATTGCTCCCGATCATACCGCTTATCAAAGTTATCTTGATAACAGTGTCGCACGCTTACTGCCGTGTCGAAAAGTCTCTATAGACTCAAACAAGATAGATAAAAATATCCGCTCCTTATTCCAAAATGCCCAGTGGTGGCAAGCTGATGAAGAGGCAGCCGCGGCAGCTATTAAGCAGGCAATAGCTGAAACTGACCAGCCGCAAGCAGATATACGTCAACGCTTAAATCGTCAATTTAACTGGACGCTTGCGGCTCAGCGCTTATTAGAAATTGTTAATGATATTTAATTGGGTTTGTCATCAAGTAATATACGTGCCATGGACAACTGAATTTGTTTCATGATGATTTCCTGGCTGTAGTTTAGACATACAAGCACGTAAGCATTATCCGATAATTTTTTTGCTTGATCAGCTTGACCAATTAAACTGATACACGCTTTGATAAATGCTTCGCTGTTATCAGCAATTAATACATGTGTTTCGTGGATTGCTGCAATCCCTTCCAATGCCAAAGTGGTGGCTATTACCGGACGTTGGTAGGCAAAGGCTTCTAGAATTTTAATGCGAGTACCACCACCAGCACGTATGGGCGCAACCACTATATCGGCTTGATAATACAGCGGAGCCAAATCGCTAACTCGCCCAGTCACTTGAACGCCTGGTTGTTTGCTTAAAGCCAGAACATTTTGGCTTGGATTGGCACCGGCAATCACTAGGTTCACTTCACAGGCGAGTGCTTGACGCAATGCAGGTAAAATATCTTTACAAAAATACATCACGGCATCTTGATTAGGAAAATAGCTCATGGTCCCAATGTATAGCAAGGTGAATGGCTTACTTGGCTCTGGCTTCGGCATTGTTTTGGGTATCGATACGGCATTAGCCAAAGTCCGAAATTTAGTTTTTGGAAAGCGCTTAACAAGGCCTGAATAATCTTGCTCATTACTAAGATACACATGCTTAAAGCAAGGTATCCAGTGCTGCTCCATTTGTGTATATTTAACGGCTTCTGCATGTTCTAAAAATACATGGGCAGGCATTTGTCTGCGCCTATATAATTCGGCAAGACGATGATGCGTAACAGACTCGTAATCATCCATGTCCAAAATAATAGGAATTTTGTTATCACCAAAATAAGCTTGGATAAAGGCCACCATATACAAACGAAAAACATGGATAGCTGCGAATTCAACCGATGCATAAAGGCTCTGTATTTGACTACGTGCTTCTGGCGTTGCAAAACGACTGAGTGCAACTTGATGATATTCAGCTAATGCCGCCAAGCGATGTCGATCTAAACTAATATTATTTATAAATTCATAAACGGGATCTTGCTGTAATTTTTGTACGGTCACTTGTCTGCAAAAATCATCAAGATTCAAGGTATTTAAAGCGTCAGGTACGGTGCCTAAAACGGGAATAACATGAAGATAAACTTGATAATTTTTTGCCAATGCGCGCACAAATAAAGCGGCACGCATTGCCGGCCCGTTACCGCCATCACTTGGCATAATCGGGCTAATAAATAAAATTTTGGGCCGTTGATCTAAGGCTTTATCAGGTATCATATGGCTACTTCTTTTTATTGTTTAATCCCTATGATAACGAGGCAAACATAATTTGACTACAAAACCCGTAATCAATTTAGGTGCACATTTTCATGCCCAAGACGGTATTGGCCGACATGCACGCAGTTTTGCAAGGGTTTTAAAAACGTATGCACAGGTATCGCCCTTATATTTTTTTCGTCCTCCTGCACAAATGCATATGGAAGGCTATCCCTTGCCCAAACCTAGACTCTGGGATCTAAGCGCTCCAGCTATTTGTTTATCAACCATTGATGCGCAACGCAAAATACCAGGGAATACTCAAATTGCCTACACCGTTTGGGAAACCACTAAGATACCTGAACCTTATTTACGTTATCTTGATTCTGTTGACCAGATTTGGTTGCCGACAGAATGGGGCAAATCAATTTTTATTGAGAATGGGATAAATGCGAATCGCATCAGAGTGGTGCCAGAAGGTGTGGACACTGACCGCTTTAAACCCGCCGATGCAGCAGTCAACAACAAGGTATTTCGTTTTTTATGCATCGGTAAATGGGAGCAACGTAAAGGTATAGCCGATTTAATCAAAACCTTTTGTCGTGAATTCAAACATCAGGAACCTATAGAGCTGATTATTCATGGCTTTAATTTATCCTTACCTCAGCTCAATATTGCGGCAAAAATTAAGCAGATATGCCATCAACACGGACAACAAAATGCACGGATCGTCATCAGTAATCCTAAGCCTTTGGGTGAGCTAATTGCTTTAATGCAGCAATGCGATGCCTTTGTATTACCCACCCGTGCCGAAGGTTGGGGCTTGCCGATTTTAGAAGCCATGGCATGTGGCTTGCCCTGTATA
>CAYWLM010000199.1:0-3291 GCA_964459125.1 uncultured Methylomonas sp.
GCTACAGGCAGGATGTATGGTCTGGATCAAAACTGGTGGTATGATGGCCGCCGTGATGTTTATGCTTCGACTGACGCTGCAACCACTTATTTACATGAACTAGGCGAAACTTTTGATAATGACTGGCTACTTGCCCTTGCTTCTTACAATGCAGGCGTTGGAACCGTAAGCAGATCAGTCAAACGAAATGCCGCAAACAATGAAGCAACTGACTTCTGGTCATTAGATTTACCCAAAGAAACTAGAAATTACGTGCCTCGCCTGCTCGCACTGGCAAAAATCTTCGCGAATGCCGAGTATTATGGCGTTAACTTAAAGACTCAAACGCATAAGCCAGCCTTTATGGCTGTCAATATAGGCTCTCAACTTGAACTGGCAAAAGCCGCTCAGTTATCTAACACGACGGTAGAGGAGTTATTTCATTTGAATCCTGGTCTTAACCGAGGTTACACACCTCCCCAGGGACCACACCGTTTATTGATTCCCGTTGAAAATGTCGAGCTGTTTAAAAAGAACCTGGCTGCCTTACCAGTAGACCAGCGGGTACAATGGCAAAGACATAAGGTTCAGGCCGGCGAAAATCTAGCTATGATTGCACGACACTATGAAACAAAGGTAACAGCCATTCGCGAACTCAATCATTTAGCTAAAAATAATACTATCCGCACTGGCAGTCATCTGCTTATCCCAGTCTCGCGCAATCAAACATCTCAATACCCGTTTACGCAAGTCACAGAAAATACAGCTATTTATAATAAGTCTACCTACAAAGTAAAAGCAGGCGATAGCCTATGGGGTATTGCCAGAAAACTGGGGTTACATAGCAAGGACATTGCACAATGGAATCATATCGGGCTTGATAAAGGCTTATCTTTAGGACAAAATTTAGTTGTCAAACAACCCGCCGACTATGCACGGCATTCTATAAAAAATACGGCTATGAGATCCCATATTCAATACACCGTACGTAGTGGTGATTCTTTATATGCTATCTCTGAGAAATATAATGTGAGTGTGACAGGTTTACGCAAATGGAATACCACCACACTAGGCAAATATTTAAAACCCGGACAAACTCTGACCATAAAGTTTGATGCAGACCAGCCATCGACATAACTACCTGTTAAATCCAGTATCTTCCTTATAAACAACAGTTGTGTAGCACAGCATCGTAAAATCCATACTTGAAGGGATTGACTCGTTGACCGCGTCATATTGTCCAGCAAGGACCTTTTGTAATCCTTGCTTAGCAACGAGGGTTTAATAATACCCGAAAGTATGGCGCAGGATTTTGGCTTCACAGGCGTGTTAGGAAAACAGGCGCATAGCAGGCTACGCAACTGGTTTTCTAGCGCGACTGTGAAGTCAAAAGACAAGTCAGACTCGGGCATTATTGAATTCTCGTTCCTTACCACCGGAAGGCAGAATCAATACTCAATCCTTCAACTGACAGGTAGTCACCTAACATGAAGGATAGCTCGGAGTCATCGTCAATGATAAGAATGTACGTCACAAGCCTGTGATATGTAATTTGTATAACTGAATTTTGGCATAGATTCACTCGTTGTTTTGATGTCTTTACAAATCTTTACCCAGTTCTGACCCAATGTTGCAGTCGTTTCATGCATAATTTCAATTAAGGCAGCAATGATTGTTGCTTTTTTAAATTAAACTACATTAAATTCAGAACACCTGATCCCATTATTAATAATCAATGGTTTACCTGTTTAGCTATTATTTTAACATGGGACTCATTTTTTGTAGGTTGGGCAAAGCGCTCTTAGCGTGCCCAACAAAGATGCAGCGCTATTCGTTGTTGGGCACTTCGTACCTCCTTTGTCCAACCTACAAATAAAACATGCTTTGGTAGCACAATATTATCCTTGAGATCAGGTTCTCTGATACTGATTCATCTTTAGCGCTTTATAAACCCTTACAATCAGCATAGCCACACCCTCCATAGATGAATATAAAATACTTACTGACTTGTAGTATATTAATTCTTATTCAAGCATGCGCAGTACCGATTGAAGAAATTCCTACCCCGGTTGCTGTGCCTGAAAAGTTCTCCCAGGCAGGTACGTATCCCTTGCAGGAACGTTGGTGGCTGGCGTTTAACGATCCACAACTCAACCAACTTATCGATTTAGCTTTAAATAATAATTTTAGTTTAATATCCGCCTTTAATCGTCTTGAACAAGCCGAAGCTATCGCCATCAAAAACAGTGCCGATCTTATTCCCAGCATCAGTGCAGCCTTCGGAGGCACACAGACCTATTCCAGCGCAAGTGATAGTAGCCATTTTGCATTGGGTCTAAATTCCAGTTATGAAGTCGATTTATGGGGACGTTTACGTGCCCAGAAACATGCTGCAGAACTGGATGTCCGTGTCGCACAAGAAAACTTGAATACTGCAGCGATTTCCCTGTCGTCAGAAGTAGCCATTGCCTGGTATCGATTAATCGGACAACGTAGCCAATTACATCTACTCAAACAGCAAATCAAAACCAATCAAGATAATGTGGAAATCACAAAATACCGGTTTGCAGGCGGGCAAGCGAGTGCCGCTGACCTGTTTCAACAACAACAAACATTACAAGCGACTATTGGTGATCAAAGTGATGTGCTGGCAACAATTAGAGTGCTGCAAAATCAATTAGCAATATTAACGGGTAATACCCCTGGTATGTTCAATATCGCTGACAATCAGCAATTTCCTGTTTTACCACCACAACCTCAAACGGGACTTGGTAGCGAACTAATTCAACGCCGTCCGGATTTGCGCCAGGCCTATTTTCGTGTTCAAGCAGCTGACCAGCGTACTGCATCGGCCATTGCCGACCGCTTCCCAAAATTAAGCCTATCCGCGAGTATTGATACCACCGCCCCTAATTTACAGTCCTTATTTAATAACTGGATTGCAACTTTGGCAGGCAACCTGATTTTACCTATTGTAGATGGCGGTCGGCGTATTGCTGAAGTAGATAGAAATAAGGCCGCTGCCGCTGAAGCCCTGAATAATTATGCAGCAACCATCCAGCAAGCGATTAAAGAAGTCGAAGATTCCTTAGCTTTGGAATACCAGCAGCATCAGCTGATTGATAGCCTGAATTTACAATACAGTTTTGCGCAAAAAGCAAACACACAGATTCGTTTGCGTTATATGTATGGAGCCATGGATTTTTTACGTGTATTAACCACACAAATCAATCTGCAAACATTAGAGCGTAGTCGTATATCTGCCCAGCGCCAGCTGATAGAATACCGCATCCAGCTATACCGCTCGTTGGC
>CAYWLM010000200.1:0-3285 GCA_964459125.1 uncultured Methylomonas sp.
CCTGTAATCTTACAATAAATAACCAGATCGGTCAGTTAAGTGTTTATTTAAAGCGGGGATACCGGTCACAAAATAACCGAGAAAAAAGCGCAAGGAAGAACGGGTGTAGCCTTGTTTTTCCGAGTTGATTTTAATTGTTAGCTGCATTATTGTGGATATAATGACATAAAATTCAAGTAGCGAACCCCGGCATCATGCCACATTTCCGGCACTTTTCGTTGATACATCATACCTTCCATACCGGGCTCACCCAGCAGGACATAAATTGCCCGACGAACACCGCCAGACTGTTTTACAACATAGGAAATATAAAAAGATCTGGCGACTCAACTAATCTTATAACAGGAAGTGATAAGTAACTAGGTACAGTTAATTTAAATAAACCTTAGTCATACTCAAGCTAACACGCCATTCCTGCAGTCTGTTAGCAGGAACCTTAATAGTATAAACAGATCCCCGCTAACCGCCTGAGGGGATGACAAATTTGATTGGATGCTGCTGTAAAAGTACAAATAAATCCACACCTATACAATGTATAAATTAATTAATCATGTGTATTTAAAGACTATTTCTTTAAATTAATTTATGCGGTCTGAAGCAAAAAAATCCAGACCAGCTGAAGAAACAATTTATAAGCAATTTTTCGTCAGACCGGCCTTCCAATCTGGAACCATGAGTTGTAATCAGGTATTCAGTTCAAAACCTTCGCAACACTGAAAAACACCATTATTGCATACCCTTCATTACACCATACTCTTCGCCCATGAGAATATGTTCATAAATGTCTTTCGAATTCTGCTCAGCATTTGTACCGCTTCCTTTGACCTTGCGGGCACTAATTTCGAATCCAGATTTTTCTTGAAAAAGCATGACAAAATCAGATCCGCCGAAAAGAAAATTACCGAGCATACTTCCCTTTTTATGGGCAATCCCAGGTCTGACATTCCCCTCAAAATTCACTGAAGAGACCTGAGCCATACCCATTGGAATAAGTGCTACCAATCCGTATTTTCCGGTATCAACAATGACATATCCTCGGGTCTGGGTAAATTGCCAGCCTATCGAAACAATTGGCACATATTTATTTTGCTCATTGCTCCAGATAACCTCTAAAGCAACATTCTGCGCAATGTTTTTCTTTTCCTTTACGCTGCCCCCAACAGCGAAATGATAACGGTGGTAATCATTAACATTCAGGAAAGTGTGCGTGAGAACACCATTGGCAAAGACATCTTTATACTGGCTGTCGGCACTCAGCAGATCATTTACATTGTAAAAAGTTGTCAGTTTGACTTTTAGCCCGCCTGCAACTTTGATATTTGAGTCTTTATCAATTGCCCATGCGCCCTGTGGCACTGAATCGGCAGGGGCAACCACTATCATCGGTTCTTCTGGAGAAGCGATAGGACGTTCATCAACAGACTTCAGATATCTACTAAAAAACTCGTTAAATGTTTTCCAGTTGAATGATGGTTCATACCATCCTTTCTGTAATCCAAAACGCGGGTCGTTATAAAACCCTTGATATGTTTTTTGGTTCCATGATTTTTCTGTATCAAGAAAATCTCCCCATGCGTTCACAAAAGTACGATTCCAGGTAGAAAAAGGCTTGTAATACTGAATCGAATTCCTGAATAAGCCCTTATCCTTCAATTCCGGTAAAGGCTGGTCTATAAGAAAATAAAAGTAGCAGATACTCTGTAGTATCTGATCACGAGTAAGGTTAGATGGATTTTCAAGTACGTTCTGAGGAATAAGCCTAGAAGCACTGTCTATATAAACATAATAGTCAGACAGGTTTTGAACCGGGTTTGTTTTCAGATCTGGATTGATTTTGCTTGCTTCGGTAATTGACGTTACCAGAATACGCTTGATGTCAGGATTATTTTCCACCAGATTAATGAGCTCCTGAGTTACCTGTTTATGAGCATTCTCTTTAGCGAAGGCCAGGTTTTCAGAAATAAGCCATCCTATTAATAATAGAATGGCAAAAAATACATTTACTTTATGGATGTTTCTTTGCATCAGTCTTATCTCCAATATTATTGATCTTTTACAGGATTAGTTTTTGCATAACAAATAACCCTGGCTGGTTGTCAGTTTACACCTGAATAAATCACCTCAAAGCCGTATTCAAGCCTTAAATCCTGTTAGTCGCCTGCTCATAACTTTCCCTTAACCTGACCTGTTCCTCAAGCTCTTCTTGTATTTAATGTTTTTTAAATATCAAAAAACTAAACAACCACCTGCTAAAAGAAGCAGGTGGGTTAGAGAGATTGGCGACTGAAAGTCGAGATACGCGGGGAGTCGCTATTTTTGCGAAAGCTTGTTCGTGGGCTTCCTGCCCTAACAAGCAGCAAAAAACTACGCGACCACTATTGCCTTCGGCTGCCTCGATTCGTCCTGCGTACGTGCCGCTACGTCACATCATCGTATACTCGATGCTGACTCCGCAGCACTTCCACAAATGACTTTACGCCATGTCGTAATGCTTTGTATTTTTCCTCCACCTGCGCTCACGCACAGACTCCGGAAAAACACCCAGCCCTATGGCTATCGAGGACTAAAAATCTTCACTTCGCTAAGCTCCGTTTCCAGGATTTTCAGCGAGGGCGAATAGCCCTGTTGCCGATGTTCTCTCTTACTTTGTAAATTTATAACTACTTGATACAATGACATGCTCAAAAACAGCTAAATCAGTCGTAGGATGGGCAAAGGGCTTTTTCGTGCCCATCTTTTACGGTATAAGTGATGGGCACGGGATAAAGCCCCTTTGCCCATCCTACGAGTCTCTTTTCTCATAATAACTATGAGAGATAAATCTGTTCGTCTGAAAGACGAAGGTTTTAACCTTTATGAATGGAAAATAAAACCTCTAATTCATCACGCTCTGGTGTGTCATTTTTGGCATCCCAAAGTTGCTTGACTCTTTCTAAAGCTCCATTTAATTGCTTATTATTTTTGATGAGTTTTATCACCTGTATTTCTTCGATATTCTTAATCTTGTCGTATGCTGCATGAGTTCCAACAAAGCGAATTGGCTCTTCCCGATTTCGTGGGGTAGGCACAACATATAGTGCTAGGCATATCCAAACATCCGTCGACCTTCAATATCCAGCCAAATGTGCTGGAATAGCCGTCCGGTATTATAAATACCATAGCAACGTCGCTTCATCACTTTAATTTTGTTATTTAACCCTTCAACAAAACCACGGGTTTCTCGACGCAAAGTAACCGTCGATTCTTACCACCTAGACAAGCTACTCTACTTACTTTAAAGGCTTA
>CAYWLM010000201.1:0-3278 GCA_964459125.1 uncultured Methylomonas sp.
GAAGATAGCTGAGAGTTATGGGTAATCAGGTATCAGTTTGAAATTATCTGGCATGTTTATGACCATGCTCATGAGGTTCAGCCGGCAATGTGACCAACGTGCCATTTAGATAATCTTCGATAGCTTTATCGGGATTGGTTTCTGCTGTGATCAACGGCTTGATACCCATATTTTCAATCCGACGCACTAGACCTGTGCCCATGCCTGCAGAAATTAAAACCTCCACATCACCTAATGGTGAAGGTTCTTGAGGTAAACTATCATGAAAACATTGTTCCTTCGTCAGCTCTAATAACACTTTGCTGGCGATTGTCCCATTTTCTATATCATAGACCCAGAACTTCCGGCATCGCCCGGTATGACTGGTAATTTCTTTTCTATTTTGGCTTGCCACTGCAATTTTCATTAGCTTAAACTCCTGATTAAATTACTTTAAGTATGCGATATGCTTATGTGCCTTCTTCCCATGAAGACAGATAAGCCTGCTGTTCCTGAGTCAAGGTATCAATACGAACCCCCATGGCAGCAAGTTTCATTGCAGCCACTTTGTCATCAATACTGGCTGGAACGGGATAAACTTTATTAGCTAGATTTTTTCCGTTATTCCATAAGTGAACAAGGCTCAATGCCTGGTTGGCAAAACTCATGTCCATAACGGTAGCCGGGTGTCCTTCTGCTGCCGCAAGGTTTACCAGACGACCTTCTGCCAGCAAACGAATTTTGCGGCCGTCTCTAAGCTGAAACTCTTCAATAAACCGGCGAGGTCGAGATGATTTTTGCGCAAGCTTCTGTAAAGCGGGGATGTTAATCTCAACATTAAAATGACCCGAATTTGCAATGATACAGCCATCTTTCATGACTTGAAAATGCGAGGAGTCAATAACATGCTTATCACCAGTTGCTGATACGATAAAATCTGAACAGGCAGCCGCTTTCAGCATGGGCATGACTCGAAACCCATCCATTGCGGCTTCTAATGCCTTAAGCGGATTTATTTCGGTAACAATCACATCGGCACCGTGTCCTTTAGCACGCATTGCTATTCCTCGCCCGCACCACCCATAACCGGCAACAGTAAACGTTTTTCCAGCCAGCAAAATGTTAGTGGCTCGAATAATGCCATCCAGGGTACTTTGACCCGTACCATAACGATTATCAAACAAATGTTTGGTCATGGCATCATTGACCGCAATAACCGGAAAAGTCAGTGCATTATCTGCGGCCATAGCGCGCAGTCGAATCACACCGGTAGTTGTTTCCTCTGTACCTCCGATGAGGTCAGATAATAAGTCGCTAGGATTTTTATGCAACTCGCTTACTAGGTCGGCTCCATCATCCATGGTTAATTGAGGACGGTGCTCCAGAGCGGCAGTAATGTGTCGGTAATAACGTGTATTGTCTTCTCCTCTAACTGCAAAAGTAGAAATACCATAATATTCAACCAGCGCGGCTGCAACATCATCTTGCGTACTCAGTGGGTTACTTGCGCATAAAACCAGCTCTGCACCCCCGGCTTTTAAAGTGCGCGCCAGGTTAGCCGTTTCTGTTGTGATGTGCAGGCAGCCACTGATACGTGCGCCAGCTAAGGGTTGTTCGCGTACAAATTGATCATATAATAACTGTAATACCGGCATTTCTGTCCATGCCCACTCGACCCGATTTCGACCCTCATCAGCGAGTGAGTGATCTTTAATATCACATATGACTTTATTCATTGAAAAACAATGTTGGCTGAAATGTTATTGAACTTTTCATATCTATCACCCGAAGGAATCGTAATAATTAAGCTTTAGAATATTATAAAACTCTTATCAATTGCAATCTATTTTGTGCTACTCTCTCTTCTATAAAAATGATCTTTAATTTTATGAAGTCTTTTTAATTTAGTTGTTTATGCTATAAGGAACAAAATATATTTCACTACATTATGCAGCATTGAAAATAGTTTAGGAGGATAAATGGTTAATGAAAATATAATATTAACAGTTAGTAACCTTCAAATAGAGTATGAAGGCAACCGAATTATTAATGATCTTTCCTTTACTGTTGAGAAAAAGGATATTCTGATTATTCTGGGACCGAATGGTGCCGGCAAAACTACCTTGCTTAGAGCATTACAAAATTTACTGCCCTATCAAGGAACCGTTTCATGGAATGCTCAGAAAATCAGTTATCTTCCACCGCAAGAATTTCTGCAACGACAAAACCTTCCTCCATTGAACATAAAAGAATTTTATGCTTTTAAGACGACGGATCAAAATATCATCAAGTCTATGATAATTGATGTTGGGCTAGATGAAAGCATGTTAAGCCATCAATTCAATGAACTTTCAACGGGACAGTTTCAACGCATGCTAATTGGCTGGGCATTACTTGATAATCCTGAGGTACTAATTCTCGACGAACCGACTTCCGGCATTGATATTGGTGGTGAAGAAACCATATACAGTTTATTACATAAATTCTGGAAAAATCAGAACCTGACTATTTTGCTGGTCACCCATGATCTAAATATAGTCTGGGAATACGCGACTCAGGTGATTTGTTTAAACAAGCAACAAATGTGTATGGGCAAACCGGACGAAGTGCTAACACCCGAACAATTGAAGCAGCTATACGGAACTGGAATCAAATTTTACAAACATCAGCACAGGTAAATATTATGAACACACAAATTTTGCTTGCACTGATTCTGAGCGGCACGACCGGCGCCATCGCGGGTTATTTAGGTTCGCTGATGCTATCTAAACGGATGGCATTAATGGGCGGAGCGCTTGGTCATCTAACATTGCCAGGAGTTGCTCTAGCCTTATTATATGACTTTGATGTTTCAATCGGCGCTACCTTGTTTCTGGCATTTGGTGTTTTGATTATCTGGCTGCTAGAACAGAAAACCCGACTACATCTTGAGGCACTGACGGCTGTGGTTTTTTCTGCTTCCCTGGCAACCGCTTTTCTGTTCCTGCCAAAAGAAGAAATCGATATAGCTTTGCTGGGTGATGTTTCCCAGATAACCTTAAGCACTGTTCTAGTCACTGTTATCATTTCAATAATACTATTTTTCACCGTACACAAAATTTATTCCAGCATGGTGCTAGCCAGCATCTCCAGTGATTTAGCACAAACTAACGGAATTAATCTTAAACTGTACAATGGCTTATATTTGATTTGTATCGCAGTAACTGTCGCATTGGGGGTACGTATTGTTGGTGGATTGATGACCGCAGCCTTATTGGCAATACCGGCATGCACGGCCAAAAATATCAGTAGTAATTTAT
>CAYWLM010000202.1:0-3269 GCA_964459125.1 uncultured Methylomonas sp.
TAAGTATAGTATGAGTTTTAAAGAGGGTATTAAAAGTGGAACTCAGTGGCGGACAGATAGTCGTTCAGTGTCTTAAAGATGAAGGTGTAGAATATCTTTTTGGATATCCTGGCGGTGCAGTATTACATCTATATGATGCAATTTTCCATCAAACAGCTGTAAAACATATTTTAGTCAGGCATGAACAAGGCGCAACTCATGCGGCTGATGCTTATGCGCGTGCAACAGGTAAGCCAGGCGTGGTTCTGGTTACTTCTGGTCCGGGTGCGACTAATGCAGTCACCGGGATTGCCACGGCTTATATGGACTCTATACCGATGGTGGTTATTTCAGGCCAGGTGCCCTGTGCAGTGATTGGTAGCGATGCTTTTCAGGAAGTCGATATGGTCGGCATTACCCGTCCCTGCGTTAAACATAACTTCCTAGTTAAAGATGTAAATGATATTGCAGAGACCATGAAAAAAGCATTTTACGTCGCTACCACAGGTCGCCCAGGCCCGGTTGTTGTGGATATTCCAAAAGATATTACCGATCCGAATATCAAGGTGCCGTATAAATATCCTAAAAAAATCAAAATGCGTTCTTATTGCCCTGCAACTAAAGGGCACCCGGGACAAATTAAAAAAGCCGTTGATCTGATCTTAAATGCCCAACGCCCGATGATTTATTCTGGTGGGGGCGTGGTCTTAGGAAATGCAAGTGCAGAGCTAACCGAGCTCACGCGAATGCTTAACTTCCCGATTACCAACACCCTAATGGGCTTAGGTGCCTACCCAGCAACTGATAAACAGTTTGTTGGTATGCTGGGCATGCATGGTACTTATGAAGCAAATCTTGGCATGCACGAAAGTGATGTTATCCTCGCTATCGGGGTGCGCTTTGATGACCGCGTGACCGGTAAATTAGCAGAATTTTGTCCGCATGCCACTATTATTCATATAGATATTGATCCCGCATCTATTTCAAAAACGGTTAAAGTTGACGTGCCTATTGTTGGCGATGTCAAGATAGTGCTTAATCAAATGCTTGATGTATTAAAAGAACATAAAAAGAAACCGTCTAAAAAAGCACTCGAAGCCTGGTGGAGCCGGATTGATCAATGGCGTGAAGCCAATTGCCTGGAGTTTGATCGTGACAGTGAATTGATCAAACCACAGGCAGTTATTGAACAGCTTTATGAAGTGACAAAAGGCAATGCTTATATTACCTCCGATGTTGGTCAACACCAGATGTTTGCAGCACAATTTTATCATTTTGATAAGCCGCGTCGCTGGATTAACTCGGGAGGATTAGGCACGATGGGCTTTGGTCTACCGGCCGCCATTGGCGTAAAATTAGCGTTCCCTGATGCTGATGTTGCCTGTATCACCGGTGAAGCCAGCATTCAGATGTGCATACAAGAGCTTTCAACCGCGTTGCAATATAAAACACCGGTTAAAATTATTAATCTAAATAACCGCTATATGGGTATGGTGCGTCAATGGCAGGAGTTTTCCTATGAAAGCCGTTATTCACATTCCTATATGGATACCATTCCTGATTTTGTTACCCTGGCCGAGGCTTATGGTCATGTTGGCATACGTGTAGAAAAACCAGAGGATGTGAGACCGGCTCTGGAAAAAGCATTTGCCATGAAAGATCGCACCGTTTTTATAGATTTTATCACTGACAGAACTGAAAACGTTTACCCTATGATTGAATCAGGCAAAGGCCATCAAGAAATGACTTTACGTGTAGCACCAGGCACACCTATCGACAGGGAACTAGCATAATGAGACATATTATTTCTATTCTTATCGAAAACGAAGCAGGTGCTTTATCACGTGTCGCAGGTCTTTTTTCAGCACGCGGTTATAATATTGAATCACTCACTGTTGCGCCAACTGAAGACCTTACTTTATCTAGAATGACACTGGTAACTCGCGGCAGTGAAGATATTATTGAACAAATCACCAAGCAACTTAACAAATTAATTGATATTGTTAAGTTGATCGATTTTGCTGAAGCAGCGCATGTAGAGCGCGAACTAATGCTAGTAAAAGTTAAAACCAACGATGAAACACGCGGCGAAATCAATCGACTTTCAGATATTTTTCGTGGCAAGATCATTGATGTCACCAGCAATAGTTATGTTATTGAGATGACCGGCGCATCGGATAAGCTGGATGCCTTTGTCGCCGCACTTGATGCAGACAACATCATTGAAACCGTACGCTCTGGCCCTACTGCCATGTCGCGTGGTGAAAATGGTTTACATTTATAAACAACAGACAAACCAGAACTGCGCAGGAAATAGCATAGACTGCCAATAACATGATGGGGCTCACTTCGCGACTACGTTGCCAAGCTGCTACAATCATCTTATGCTGTAATGCCCTGCACACTCTTAATGCACAATATTTTATTTAAAACACAGGAAAACAAATGCAAGTTTATTACGATAAAGACGCTGACCTTTCAATCATCAAAGGTAAAAAAGTTGCTATTATTGGCTACGGTTCACAAGGTCATGCACATGCTAACAACCTAAAAGACTCAGGTGTTGATGTTGTTGTGGGTTTGCGCCCAGGCTCCAGCTCTGTTGCTAAAGCCGAAGCTTGTGGCCTAAGGGTTGATAACGTTGCTGCTGCAGTTGCCAGTGCAGATATAGTAATGATTTTAACGCCTGATGAATTTCAGTCACAACTATATAAAGAAGAAATTGTACCCAACATCAAACAAGGTGCAGCATTAGCTTTTGCACACGGTTTTGCCATCCTTTACAATCAAGTCGTTCCACGCGCTGATCTAGATGTAATCATGATCGCACCTAAAGCGCCTGGACACACAGTACGCTCTGAGTTTACTCGTGGCGGTGGTATTCCTGATTTAATCGCTATCCATCAAGATGCGTCAGGTACAGCGAAAGAAATTTGCCTATCATACGCTTCTGCCATTGGCGGTGGTCGTTCGGGTATTATCGAAACAACTTTCCGCGCAGAAACAGAAACTGATTTATTCGGCGAACAAGCGGTATTATGTGGCGGTGCTGTTGAGCTTGTAAAAATGGGTTTTGAAACCTTAGTAGAAGCGGGTTACGAGCCGGAAATGGCTTATTTTGAATGTTTGCACGAATTGAAATTGATCGTTGATTTAATGTTTGAAGGTGGTATCGCAAACATGAACTACTCAATTTCTAATAATGCCGAATATGGCGAATATGTTACTGGTCCTAAAGTCATTAACGAAGAAAGCCGTGCAGCAATGCGTGAGGCACTTAAAAATATTCA
>CAYWLM010000203.1:0-3269 GCA_964459125.1 uncultured Methylomonas sp.
TTAAAGTCGCCCCTATTTTTATATCGCCGAAACAGCTATTACCTTGCAATAAAACTTCAATTTCATGCGCGCGATCTAACAATTCGACCGCCCGCGGTAAGAGTTGTTGACCGGCTTCGTTTATACGCAAAGTTTTGCCGATGCGATCAAATAGTTGCAAATTAAACTGACGTTCAAACTCACCCAGTGCCGAGCTGGTAGCAGACTGCGATAAACACAGTTCTTCAGCTGCGCGTGATACGCTTTGCGCGCGGCTAACGGTAACGAAAATCTCTAATTGCCTTAAGCTATATTTCATAGTTATTTCTATCTGTTTTATAGATATATATTATCGTTATAATTCATTTAACAAATATATGAACATACTTTACTATACAACGTACAGAAATTGCAAAAAGGAAACTGTCATGAAAATACTAGTCGCGGTCAAACGCGTGGTCGACTACAACGTAAAAATACGCATTAATGCTGACGGAACGGATGTAGCGACTGATGGTGTCAAGATGGGCATTAATCCCTTTGATGAAAATGCCATTGAAGCGGCCTTACAACTTAAGGAACAAGCTAAAGCGAGCGAAATTATTGCCGTATCACTGGGCAGTAGTGCCAATCAAGATGTTTTGCGCCATGCCTTAGCCATGGGCGTCGATCGTGCCATTTTGGTAGAAACCAACAGCAAGCTACAACCGTTAGCGGTGGCCAAGCTATTAAAAGAGGTCATCGCACAAGAACAACCCGATTTAATCCTACTGGGTAAACAAGCGATTGATGATGATGCGGGGCAGGCAGGGCAAATGTTAGCGGCGCTATTAAACTACCCACAAGCTACTTTTGTTTCTAGCTTGCAGCTCGAAAATAACCAGTTGCAAGTGACGCGTGAAGTCGACGGTGGTACTGAAACCCTGGCATTAAGTTTGCCCGCCTTGGTCACCGCTGATTTACGCCTCAATGATCCGCGATTTGTTAAGTTACCAAATTTAATGATGGCGCGCAAAAAAACAATCACCACGATTCCGGTTGCTGACTTAGGTGTAGATATTGAGTCACGTCTTAAGCTGCTTAAAGTCGCCGAACCTGCTCCGAGAAAATCAGGGATGATGGTTTCCAGTGTAGATGAATTGTTCCAAAAATTGCTCGATCATGAAGGAGTTACACTATGAATATACTTGTATTAGCCGAACACGATGGCCAACAATTAAACCCTTCTAGCCTGCAAGCGATTACTGCCGCACAGTTTTGGCAAGCGCCGGTGCATGTCTTGCTTGTCGGTAGTGCGCTGGACACGGTTGCGTCCAGTTTAGCTAGTGTTAGCGGAGTCACCAAGGTGATCAAAGCCGAAGCAGCGCATTTAGAAAATCCACTGGCCGAAGATATTGCCGCATTACTGGTCAGCATCAGTTCTGACTATAGGGTTATTTTGGCCGCACATACCTCATTTAGTCGCAATGCTTTACCGCGTGCAGCGGCGCTACTGGATGTTGCGATGATTTCAGATGTGTTGGAAATCCAAGCTAAAAATTGTTATGTACGCTCGATTTATGCTGGCAACATACTGACCCATATCCAAAGCCAAGATGCAATACAGGTATTGACCGTGCATAGCAGCCATTTTGTTGCCGCAGTCAGTCAGGGCGGCCGTGCTGAAATCAGCTCCATTGATTTACCCGCGCCTTTTACACAAACGCGCTGGCTCTCTGCAAAGCAGACGCAATCAGATCGCCCCGCTTTAAGCTCAGCCAAAGTCGTTGTATCAGGCGGAAGATCTCTGGGCAGCGCTGAGAACTTTGAACAAGTACTCGCTCCTTTGGCTGCAAAACTTGGCGCTGCTATAGGGGCAACCCGTGCCGCAGTGGATGCAGGCTATGCGGCTAATGAACTGCAAGTCGGGCAAACAGGCGTGGTGGTAGCGCCTGAGCTGTATATTGCAGTGGGTATTTCTGGCGCAGTACAACATACCTATGGCATGAAAGATAGCCGCATTGTGGTGGCAATTAATCAAGACCCTGATGCCCCCATTTTTCAAATTGCAGACTACGGCTTAGTTGCCGATCTGTTTGATACTATTCCCGCTATCACCGCGGCAATTAAATAATAAATAGGTCACACATATGAGCAAATATTCTACCGAAACCGTACTTAGCATACATCACTGGAACGACAGCCTATTTAGCTTTAAAACCACACGAGCCGCTGGCTTACGTTTTGAAAATGGCCAGTTCGTGATGATAGGACTAGAGGTTGATGGCAGACCACTCACAAGAGCTTACAGTATTGCCAGCCCTAACTATCAGGAATACCTGGAGTTTTTTAGTATTAAAGTACCCAATGGCCCGTTGACCTCACGTCTACAGCACTTAAAAGTAGGCGATGAGGTATTAGTCAGCCGTAAACCAACCGGCACGTTGGTGAGTGATGATTTAAAACCGGCAAAAAACCTATACCTACTCTGTACCGGCACTGGTTTAGCGCCGTTTATGGGCTTGATTCAAGACATCGAAGTTTACGATAGATTTGAAAAAGTGGTGTTGATTCATGGTGTGCGTTATATCAGCGACTTAGCTTACGCTGACTTTATTGAAAGCGAGCTGCCGAATAATGAATTCTTTGGTGAAGATGTGCGCCAAAAGCTAATTTACTACCCCACGGTAACCCGCGAGCCATTCCTTAATCAAGGTCGCCTTACCGACCTTATTAATTCCGGTAAGTTATTTGAGGATATTAATTTACCGCCACTCAACCCTATAGATGATCGCGTTATGATCTGTGGTAGCCCTCAAATGCTGAAAGATACCGAAAACTTGCTTGACTCCAGAGGCTTTATTGTATCACCTCGCATAGGCGATCCCGGTGATTATGTCATTGAGCGTGCTTTTGTTGAAAAGTAAGATAAAAAGGGGGGCGTCTAGGTGGGGAGAATTAACGTTTACTATCGATCAGAAAAATATGCCCGTATCCTTGCTTATCTTATGTATCTGAGGGGCATCATAATCAGAGTCCATTAAATGGCTACAAATTTAAGACGGCGTTACGTTCCGAATTACATAGGTCTTAACTCTTCAAAATATTTTATAATCAGGGTCAGATCCGAATGGCACTTACTTAAGCATATTTGCCATATAAAACACATTTAATTTGTACCTGACCCTAATTATTCCTTTCCGCCATGTTTTGGGGTTACCCTCATCACAGCCATTGATTCGATAAACATCACTCAATAAATTTCTGAGTGCCGTTTCTTGTTTCGATCCTAGTTTTCGACTGGTGGCATT
>CAYWLM010000204.1:0-3171 GCA_964459125.1 uncultured Methylomonas sp.
TTACACTTTTTAGGGTGAGTTATCGTCATTCCTGCAGGCTTCTAGCAGGAATCTTACGTAGACAAAGAGATTCCCGATAAAGCTTGTGCCCAGCTTGACTGGGTAACACTTGGGAATAACGAAGTTAATGAAATGAAAATATAAACTGACCAATGAAAGATACCAAACTTTGTAGCACTTAACACCGGAAAACTTAGTGACCATGCAGATTTTAGGTAAATAGAGCGATCTTTTTCACGGACATATAATAAAACGTCAGAAATAAACTATCATTACAGCAGCGTAATACTCAATTTGGCACAGAATAAGGATTCAGTCCACGTCTGACTAAAGCTAAATAGTTAATTAAAAACAACATCTTACCATAGACTGGGTTAGCTTATCTAAGCGCAGCGCAGATAACGAAACCCAACATTTTTTATATTGCCTAAGATGTTGAGTTACGTTTTTTATCGTTAGTGCTTTGTTATTTAATGGAACATTCCTTAACTTAATGACAGTGTCGCTCCCGTATGGGAACCAGAAGAAAATTAATTAAAGCAATATCGTAACAATCAAAGAAACTTGTACTATGATTCAAGTAAAACCTGGCACATCAACTACTAAGTTAGACAACAAGGACAAACAATGGATCGGTTCGATAGGATATACCGCCTACACGGATTACTCAGCAATCGCCACACAGCTATTCCACTGAAGCAAATAATGGAGCATTTGGAATGTTCCAAATCAACGGCTGACCGCGACATCCAGATTCTTCGCGACCACCTTAATACAGCATATGAGTACCTCACAAAATGGGGCACTGACTGTGCATAATGGAACTTCAGCGAACCTGATTTCAAGGATAATATTGTGCTACCAAAGCATGTTTTATTTGTAGGCTGGGCAAAGGAGGTACGACGTACCCAACAACGGATAGCGCTGCATCTTTGTTGGGCACGCTAAGAGCGCTTTGCCCAACCTACAAAAATGAGTCTCTTATTAAAATTATAGCTAAACAGGTAACCCACTGATTATTAAGAATGGGATCAGGTATTCTGAATTTAAGCGATAGAGAAAAAGGTTAAAAAATGGAACAACTCACAGACTTAAAAGCGATATTACATTCGAAACGCGCAAATATTTATTACCTGGAGAAATGCCGGGTTATGCAAAAAGACGGGCGTGTGTTGTACCTCACCGAAGCGGATACAGAAAAACAATACTGGAATATCCCCATCGCCAACACCACCTGCATTTTACTTGGCACGGGCACCTCAATCACCCAGGCCGCTGTCAGAATGCTGGCTCAAGCGGGTGTATTAATTGGTTTTAGTGGCGGCGGCGGAACACCGCTTATTGCCGCCAACGAAATAGAATGGCTATCACCACAAAGCGAATACCGACCCACAGAATATGTACAAGGCTGGATGGCTTTCTGGTTTGATGCAGAAAAACGCTTAACCGTCGCCAAACAATTTCAGCAACAACGCATCAACTATATGCAAAAAGTCTGGGGAAAAGACCGCGACTTGCAAAACGAAGGTTTCACCTTAGATGATGACCACATCCAACAGGCGCTCACGGTATTTTCTGCTGAAATTGACACATGCCCCAATGTAAATAAGCTATTATTAGTTGAAGCCAAACTCACCAAAGCGCTTTATAAAATAGCCGCCAACAACACCAAACAAAAAGCCTTTGTACGCCAGCATGACAGCATAGATGATGCCAATGCTTTTCTAAATCACGGCAACTATTTAGCCTACGGATTAGCTGCAACCACGCTTTGGGTGTTAGGTATTCCCCACGGTTTTGCCGTCATGCACGGCAAAACACGACGCGGCGCCCTAGTGTTTGATGTCGCCGATTTAATCAAAGACACCTTAATCCTTCCCTGGGCGTTCATCTGCGCCAAAGAACAAGCCACCGAACAGGAATTTCGTCAGCAATGCCTGCAAAATTTCACCCAACACAAAGCCCTGGATTTTATGTTTGATAGCGTGAAGGAAGTGGCACTAAAAGGAACAGAGCTATGAAACAAATATTGCATGTTTTCTCTATCCTGACTCTTCAGCGAGAACAGCAATGCACTCATGCTGGAAGCGCCCCATCCAGACATCAGTGGACTCGCTCTATAATGTTAGCGAGTATGAATCAATGGGAAGCTGGCCAGCTCAGGTTTAATAAATCTGCAAGACTCATTAAGCGACGATCTCTTGTCCACAATAAGGAGTTCTTTGCCAATAAACTAGAGGCTAACAGATGCAAATCAATAAACCCAATGCCTTTACCCATTAAATTATGTTTGTCTAAACAGTATAGTGCTTCCTCATGTGTCGCCTCGGGAACATGCGGCAGACTTTTTAACAAACTCAAAAGTTGATCGCGATTATGCAAACAGCCACAAGCCAGCTCCCCCCTAACCATAGCATGCATCACAACACGATTCTGTTTAAGCAAGCTTATCAACTGCTCATCTTTAGCGCGCAAATGATCGACCCAAACCGAAGTATCAACCAGTATCCTGGACACTATTCGTCTAAACCCGATTGTCGGCGAGGGATCTGTTCAAGACCAGGCTCTGAACCACCCAGTAAAGCCAGCCGTAAAGCACTTTCTCGCTCAATCAAAGCCTTTAACCCCTCACGTAGTAATGCTGTCTTTTCATGGACGCCAGTCAACTCAACTGCCTTGGCATATAAATCATCATCAATATTTAATGTTGTGCGCATAATAATCACCTCTTTAGATAAAATAAGGCATCAAATAAGTCATCATTATATGCTGTTTTTTATGCTCTGCCATTATGATACTGCCCTCGTTCCCATGCTCCTGCGTGGGAATGCATACTTAGCGGTCAAAAATCACGTTCTGTTTTGCTACCAACCGCAGTGGAAAAGAGGTTTACCATCATGATGGTCACCTTTGTCTCCCAGTGCGAACACAAAGCCCTCAACCGAACCCGGCGTGTACTGGATGCCTTTGCCAACCGCATCGGTACAAACACCTGGCAAACCGTCATTACCGAAGAAGGTTTACAGGCTGTTAAAAAACTATTGAGAAAAACAGCGACTAAAAATACCGCGGTTTCTTGTCATTGGATTAGGAGTCGTAACTCAGCCTCCCTTTCAGTGACAGTCGAGAATTAGTCATGGATATTCTAAAACATAGCGCAGAAGTCACAGT
>CAYWLM010000205.1:0-3102 GCA_964459125.1 uncultured Methylomonas sp.
GTGATTAATGAGGTACAGCGTCCTGCCATGATTATGGCGCCAAACAAGACACTGGCGGCGCAACTGTATGGCGAAATGAAAGAGTTTTTTCCGGAAAACAGTGTCGAATATTTTGTTTCTTATTACGATTACTATCAACCGGAAGCGTATGTACCTGCATCAGATACTTTTATAGATAAAGATGCTTCGCGCAACGAGCATATTGAGCAAATGCGGCTGTCAGCGACCAAAGCATTATTAGAGCGCAAGGATACTATAGTCGTTGCCACTGTATCGGCTATTTATGGTTTGGGTGAGCCAGAATCTTATTTCAAAATGGTCTTGCATCTGGTGCGTGGTGATATCATTAAACAGCGAGATCTTTTACGCCGTTTAGCGAGTATGCAATATACCCGCAATGATATTGAACTACGCCGGGCAACCTATCGTGTGCGTGGCGATGTTATTGATGTATTTCCCGCTGAATCCGATGAAGCAGCCTTACGCATAGAATTATTCGATGATGAAATTGAGCGTTTGTCGTTATTTGATCCCTTGACTGGGGAAATTTTACATCGAGTCGCGCGTTATACGGTTTATCCCAAAAGTCATTATGTTGCACCACGGGAAAGATTACTGGAAGCTGTAGAAAAAATCAAAGTTGAATTAAAAGAGCGTTTAGCACAATTACGCTCATTAAATAAACTTGTTGAAGCACAGCGATTAGAGCAGCGTACCTTGTTTGATATTGAAATGATATACGAAGTAGGCTACTGCTCAGGTATTGAAAATTATTCACGTTATTTATCCGGACGGGAGGATGGTCAATCACCGCCAACCATGTTTGACTATTTACCCAAAAATGCCATAGTCATTATTGATGAAAGCCATGTCACAGTGCCACAAATTGGCGCAATGTATAAAGGCGATCGCTCGCGTAAAGAAACACTGGTTGAATATGGATTTAGATTACCCTCCGCCTTAGATAACAGGCCAATGCGTTTTGATGAATTTGAAAGCCAGATAGGCCAAAGGATCTATGTTTCGGCGACACCGAGCACCTATGAAAAAGAACATTCAGGGCAATTTGTCGAACAAGTTGTCAGACCGACAGGTCTATTAGACCCGGAAATCGAAGTACGCCCGGCAAGGACTCAGGTAGATGATCTATTATCAGAAATTAATCTGCATGTAGAGAAAAAGGAACGGGTGCTGGTCACTACCTTAACCAAAAGAATGTCTGAAGATCTGACTGAATACTTGATGGAACACGGTGTGCGAGTACGCTACTTACACTCAGATGTAGATACAGTCGAACGGGTGGAAATTATCCGTGATCTACGCCTGGGTATATTTGATGTACTGGTCGGAATTAATTTACTGCGTGAAGGCCTGGATATACCCGAAGTGTCCTTAGTTGCTATTCTGGATGCAGATAAAGAGGGCTTCTTACGTTCTGTCGTTGCATTAATCCAGACCATCGGTCGAGCGGCCAGAAATTCAAATGGTAAAGCGATTTTATATGGTGATAGAGTCACCAAATCCATGGCGAAAGCAATAGAAGAAACACAGCGACGTAGAGAAAAACAGATAGAATTTAATCAGCAACAGGGTATTACGCCAACGACAATTTTTAAATCAGTAACCGATATATTAGAACTTACCATACCCGGGGCAGGGCTTAATCAAAAATCAAAACGTAAAGTAGCTGAAGAAAGTGCCAGTTACAAAAAATTATCGGCAAAAGATAAAGAGAAAAAGTTAGCCCAATTAGAGGAGCAAATGTATAAACATGCAAAAAATCTGGAATTTGAAGATGCCGCGCGAGTCAGGGACGAAATAAAGCAATTACAGGCAGAAATGTTGATATAACTATTGCAAAATAAGTCACCTCGGATATAATACCAGCTCTTAAACTAATCTTGTTTAAGATTCTGTAGGCGCGTAGCTCAGTTGGTTAGAGCACCACCTTGACATGGTGGGGGTCGGTGATTCGAATTCACTCGTGCCTACCATCTAAACTTCTGTTTTAGATGGTAATTCCTAAAAAGTCTCAATATTAAATTGCAATAAAATACGTTCTGGCTTAAATTCTAGCTGAAAACGTCTTTTGGGTAGAGTGCTTTTATTTGCGCTAAAATTATCGGCACTCATTGTCAAAAGTAACCAGGCTTAAAAACGTCGATCATGTGACCGACTAATTTTTTATATGGTCGTATATTTTTGATAAATAGTTACTGAACCAAGCTTATTATTAACGCCCATCCCTCCTTGCGTAAAAAGGGAAGAGTTATTTAATATGTACCTGAGCCGAATTATGCAAAACCTCGACCGAAAAAAAATGATCCAGCAGGGCTTCGACATCGTCGCCGCAGGCTACGACCACCCCTCGTTATCCTTCTTCCCCGAAACCGCAAAAAGACTGGTTGAACACCTGCAACTAAACCCAAGCGACCACCTGCTCGATGTCTGTACCGGCACCGGTTGTGTCGCATTAACCGCAGCAGAAAAACTAAGCCAGGGCAAAGTCACCGGCATTGATCTCTCATCCGGCATGTTAGAACAGGCAACAAACAAAGCAGCTGAACAGAATCTTACTAACACCGAATTTCAGCAGATGGACTTAGAGCTACTAAGTCTCGACAGTTTAAATCGACCAGAACAACCATTCGATATTGCCACCAGCAGCTTCGGCCTGTTCTTTTTAGAAGATATGACCACTGCTTTAAGCAACATCGCCAGCACTGTCAGACCCGGCGGAAAGGTCGCCATCACCACCTTTACCGGCGAAGCCTTCTCACCGATGGCGGATATCTTCATCAAACAATTCGAATCCACCGGCAGAGTAGTGCCACCACTATCATGGCGACGCCTGGCAACACCCGAATTAATACAAGAACGATTCAACGCAGTAGGCATAACAAACGTAAGCATTCACCACGAACCACTGGGCTACCAGATGACCGATCCACAGATATGGTGGGATGTAGTCTGGAACGCTGGCTGGAGAAGTTTACTCAACCAGCTCTCAGAAGAAGAACAAAAGCAGTTTGAAGAAGTGCATCGGAAAGAAATTGCTGAGGTTCTTGGTGATGAGGGTGTTTGGTTTAATACTGAGGTGTT
>CAYWLM010000206.1:0-3072 GCA_964459125.1 uncultured Methylomonas sp.
TAAAAACCGATCCATGATGAAAGTCAAAAAAATGAGCTGAATGGTTACAAAAAAATTTTCGTAATTGCAAGCTTTATTTTAAGTTTTTTGTTGTTTTTCATGTGCTTATCTTGCGAAAAATTTTTAGAATTGATCAAAAATCTGAGAGTAGGACTAGATAATCGCATACAGCCCCTAAAATAAGGCATACTGTCTAAGTTTCTTAGCTATTGCAGCTTTCAATGGAAACACTGATGTGATACGTGCAAAAAGCAAGACCCGACCCCGTCATTTTCGTATTTCAACTATACCTTAATCAGAACTAATTCGCAATTCGGGACCTGACCCCTTTTTTCCTTAAAGCGTTTACCTCACCCCCGGGCTTGTCCAACACGGGATAAGATTGTGGTGCGCTTCGCTTACACAATCTATCCTTATTCGTTATATTTTTTTAGACTAGAGCTTCCAACTCTTTTCTTTCAATTAGATCTAATATTTTTTTTGATTTTTAACAAACCCATGAATAAAAATTGCTCTTCTTATTAATGAGTTACTTATCAAGCTTTACCATTCCTTACTAACTCTCCATATTCCTCAGGTGTAATGGTTCCCCCTGATTCATCAGCAATTGTCTGATCTCGTTTGGGTAATGCATCCTGCAATACATCAATACGTTTCCATTGTGCTGCGGGCGTTTTGCATTCAGCCTGAGGAACATATTTTGAAGTTTCTAACCGTTTGTATTTATGAATATATCGTGGACAATTTTCAAAAATTTCAGTGATGTTGACGCGCACAATTAGCTCTGCCTCATGAAAGTCTTCGATTAAAGCATCATCACGACTAACGGTTGCGATCCCATGCACACGAGTACGGTGCGGTATCTCAAAATTGATAAATAACAGTCCGATTTTGTTACAGGCAGTAATATTTCCCATTGACAAGAACATTCCGTTTCCATCATAACTTGGAAACGCCAGTGTCTTGCTATCTATTACCTTCACAAATCCAGGATTGCCACCTTTATAGGAACATGTTGGATACCCACGGTGATCGACAGTAGTCAGAAAAAACATGTCTCGTGATTCAATAAAACTTTTATTTTCATCGCTAATCTCAGATTGAACAATGTTTTCACCAACAGTGTCAGCCAATTGTTTTGTATCAAATTTCTCCTGCATTTTTTCATGTTGTTTACCGTATATTTCACTCATAAGTCCTCCGATAATAAATTTTTCTGAGATGTAGCAAATGTTGACCGAAAAATAATAATTGCTGCCATGCCAAAGCCATAAGTTGTAATGCTAATACTGGCAAATAAATAAAAATGAAAAAGCATAGGGAAAACCCCTTCAGGAGCAAAATTTTCTGCCTTGGCATCGAATAATATCGGAAATATAGACATAAATAAAAACATACTTGAATTGGTAAATGCACCAATAACCATTGACCAGCACACATGCCAGGGTAGAGGTACTTTTGCTGAATAAATACCAAATATAAGGGCACTCATTAACAAAAAGTCAATATGAGCTTGCAGTAATCGATGAAAGCCTTTGAATATCATCGTCATAAATGGCATACCAAAGCTGGTACCTACTAAACACCATGCCAAAAACAAAGCCATCAATAACCATAATGTAGCCCCTCTGAGTAAAAGTACATTTCCTGCATGTCTTGAGTCTTGGTTCATTTCATTTCCTTTTTTTATTAAAAAATACACAAAGCATCACGCTAACAATTATCACTAGGTAAAACTATATAATGATTTACTCTGCACTGCTCGTCTGTAACGGAACGATTGTTTGATTGATACGGTTATGTTTTTGTTTACCTCAAGTTAGATTGCTCCTATCATTGTTAAATAGATAAACTTTTTTTAAACATTTAACCAATGAAAACAGACCACTTAAAATGCTCTCAGGCAAAAGAAAATTTAGCGTCAACGCTAGGCATAAAATACTCGACTGATGATTTTCCGGTACATGAAAGGCGAGACTGGTTACATGAATTTATTAATCAAGAATATGCCAAGGTTGAAATTACGCCTCCCGCTATTAATGACAACTTATTTAATGAAGTCACTATTTATCCATGGAAAGATCTTCGGCTCTCCTCCGTTCGATCTAATGAAATAGAGCTTAAGCGAAAAACTCAAGAACCAAATTTGTATACTCAGGATGCCTATTTTTTAGTTATTCTCGTTTCAGGTAATTACCGTTTACAGCAAAATGGAAAAGAAATATTTTTACAACCAGGTGATATGTCAATATATGATGCTACGTTAGCGCATAAAATCAGTTGCTCTAAAAAGTTTTCAAAACTGATAATTTCTATTCCACGCTCCATACTTAGAGACAGAGTTTCTGGAGCTGAACACTGTACCGCAATACGTATTCCTGGAAATTCTGGCACAGGTGCCATTGCGACAAACTTCATTCATTCCACTTTAAACCAGACAAACCAGTTAGCTATACCTGAGTTTTACGCACTGTCTGACTATTCACTCGATCTGTTAACTTTAGCTTTGGCAACAATACGCCCAGAAAAATTCAACCTATCTAATAGTCACTCTCTTATCCTAAATAGAATCAAGATATATATTGAAGCGCACCTCTCCAATTCAGACATAAATCCCACTATGGTTGCTAATGATATTGGGTTGTCTTCTCGATACATTAATACACTCTTTCAAAAGGAAGAGACTTCTTTGATGCGCTTTATCTGGAGGCGCAGGCTTGAAAATTGCCGCAATGATTTGCTTAGCCCTATCAATAATGGAAACCGAATTTCTGATATTGCTTTTCGATGGGGATTTAACGACTTGTCTCATTTTAGTCGGGTATTCAAACAGCAATACGATTTATCTCCAAAGGACTACCGTCACAAAATGACCTTTAAAAATACCAATGAAATATAATATTTAGTTAACCTTCGAAACGTTAGACACTGCCTCATAAATCTAAGGGGTCAAAATCTAAGGGGTCAAAGCCCTTTTCTTCTCGATTCGCAATTCGGGACCTGACACTAAGGTTTTTCCAAAATCTGACCATGTTCGAAATCATAGCAATACTTGAAGCCTTAAGTCCAAGC
>CAYWLM010000207.1:0-3054 GCA_964459125.1 uncultured Methylomonas sp.
TGATTTTCTGGAGCCCTTGAGAAATGACTTGCTCTCCTTTTTTTAAGCCTTTCTCAATTATCCAATAATTTTGAAAAGCCTTACCCCTTGTCAACATCCGCTTTTCTACCTTATTATTATCGCCTAGTACATAAACAAAACTGCCTTGCTGGGTTTCCTGAAGAGCGGTTTGAGGTATCAATAAGGCATCAGGACGATGGCCGACTGTTAGATTTAATAGCACATACTGCCCGGGTATCAACGTTAAGCCTAGCCCGTATAGATGTTTTTTATCCATGCTTTGATTGGCAAAAACTACACGGGTAGCCATGGTATCAGTATCAGGATTAAAATTGGCACTGCTGTAATCAACATGCCCCTGTTTAGAGTATACCGTCCCATCCGGCAGCATCAACGTGCCGGTAATATCGCTACGCTTTTTTGGACCAAGTCCTTTAATTGACAATTCCTGAATTGTATAAGCATCACGTCGACTGATGTTGAACTCAACATAAACCGGGTTTAAGGACGTTAAAGTCGTTAATTCGGTTTCTTGAGAAGTAACCACTGCGCCTTTATAGACTTTGGTCTCTTGTATCCAGCCGTCAAAGGGGGCGGTGATACGAGTATATCCTAGGTCCAGACTGGCTTGTTCTATATCTGCTTTATCCTTGTCTGTGGCGGCAGCATACTCTTTTTGTCTGGTAATCGTAGAATCTAGTTTTACCTTGGAAACAAAACCATTTTTTATCAGCTGCTGATAGCGCTTTACCTCAGTACTCCAAAAAGACAGGCTAGCCTGGTCTTTTTTTAATTGTGCTGTTGCGGCATTTAATTGCGCCTGAAAAGGTCGTGGATCAATTTTATAAAGTAAGTCACCTGCTTTTATCTGGCTACCCTCCTCAAAAAACCGTTGCTCAATATAACCCGAAACTTGTGGTTTGATAATTACTTTTCTGTTGCCTTGAACGGTTCCAGAAAACTGCATAATAATCGGGATGGTCTGTTGTATCACAGGTGTGGCAATGACTTTAGGCAAGGGTAGTGCTTGCTTATGCTCAGCGTCGCTGCCACAACCGGAAAGTAGCGGTAGAGTCAGCAATAAGCCGGTCAGTATCTGCAACACAATACTGTAACTATTGTTGGGGTTATTAGGCATTACTTTCACCTGAGTTCAGAGGTTAATAAACAGTGGGGCATAAAATTAAGTCTTGTCGTAGTTAGTATCATGAGGTTTTCTTTCTCGCCAGCGCTCAATAACAACATAAAATATGGGTACGAAGATGATTAACACCGTAGCTAGGGTTAAACCACCGACTACTGCTGTTCCCAGTGAGCGGCGTGCGTTCGCTCCCGCTCCACTGGCTAACACTAGAGGCATCAATCCGAGTATAAATGCAAAAGCTGTCATCAGGATTGGACGTAAACGTATACGCGCTGCTTCCATTGCTGATTCCAGAATGCCTTTACCACCTTCATGCAGATCTTTGGCAAATTGCACGATTAAAATAGAATTTTTGGCTACCAGTCCGATCAACATAACTAAACCAATCTGACCATAAACATCCAGGTTCATGTCACGCAAAGCCAGGAATCCAATTGCTCCTAGCAAGCCCAGAGGAATAGCTAGTAAGATCATTATCGGCATAGACCAGCTTTCATATTGAGCTGCCAACACCAGAAACACAAAGATAAGTGACATGGCAAAAACGACCGGTGCCATATTTCCTGCTTCTTTCTGCTGATAGACCATATTGGTCCATTGGTAACCAAAGCCTTCCGGCAAGTAATCCTTCGCGAGTTGTTCTATAGCTAAATTAGCCTGTTCTGAACTATATCCTGCAGCTGCACCGCCATTAATTTGTACCGAGCTATATTCATTATAATGCGGAATATTATAAGGCCCTGTCATGCTCTTTATGGTGACAAAGGTACTCAGAGGGATCATTTCACCCGCGTTATTACGTACTTGCAATCGGGTAATGTCATCTTCGTTAAAGCGCGCATCTTTATCTGCCTGCAAATAGACTCGGTATACCCGCCCAAATTTATTAAACTGGTTAACATACTTGGAGCCGAGATTGATCTGCAAAGTATTGAAAATATCATCTAAATCTACGCCACGAGTTTTAGCTTTTACCCTGTCTACATCAATAAAACGTTGCGGTATTTCTGGGTTAAAAGTCGTGTAAACACCCGCCAGTTCAGGTCGTTCATGCGCCTTGCTAATAAACCGCTGTACTACCCGAGCCATTTCATCGGTTCCCAGACTATTAAGATCCTGTATTTCAAAATTAAAACCACCAGTCGACCCCAGGCCAGGAATAGGTGGTGCATTAGCAACCATAACTACTGCTTCAGGAAGTTCGGCAACTCTTACTTTAATATGCTTCATAATCGCCTTAAGCTGAGTTTCTTTGTCTTTGCGTTGATCGTAGGGTTTCAGTACCACGAAAAATACACCGGACGAGGGATCTTGAATCCCGTCTATTAAATTATAACCATCTATCTCGATGCTATTACTGACGCCCGGCGTCTCTTTAATAATAGCCTGTACTTGTTTCATTAATGCCTGAGTGCGTTGAAAAGAGGCGCCAGCGGGTAGTTCAGTCATAACCATCAGATACCCCTGGTCTTCTTCTGGGACAAAAGCTGAGGGCACGGATGAAAACAGAAACAGAGCTAGTGCACACAGGCCTATAAAGACCAACCCCACTAGCCACCAAAGCCTGGAGAGTGTTTCGACTGCAGTAGCATAGGCATCAGATAATTTATCAAAAGCAGTGTTGAAAGCACGAAAGAAACGATTTTTTTCACCAGTCTCTGGGCGTAGAAGAACTGCTGCTAGAGCAGGGCTTAAGGTTAAGGAATTGAATCCGGATAAACCTACTGATATAGCGATAGTCAAAGCGAACTGGTTATATAATTGTCCGGTCATACCCGGTATAAATGAAACTGGAACAAAGACAGCCATCAATACTATGGTAGTGGCAATCACTGGCCCACGTACCTCAGCCATGGCTAATTCAGTCACTTTCTGCATATCAGTCTCACCGCTCTCAAGGTGACGGTTGA
>CAYWLM010000208.1:0-3005 GCA_964459125.1 uncultured Methylomonas sp.
ATCACCCCTGCTGCTTTACTAATGAGTTGTTCATTGGCAGGCAAGCTCTTTTCCAGCAGAATAAATAGAGTGATTAATACCATAGCCGTTATGTTCATAACGCCGACAGCAAACATAATCAACATTTGTGCCCAGCAACAACCCACACAGGTACTGCCATGAATAAGCCCCATTTTAAAAGCGCCTTGCCTGCCATTCCGCCAGGAATTTAATAAAAAGCTAAAAGGTGAGCGACAGTGCTGTAAGCAGGCATTCTTCAAGGCTGTAAACTGATAGATGCCTGCAGTGATAAGTATTCCGGCTGCTAAAAATACATTGCTGTTTTCCATCATGCGCGAAAGCCACTGTAAATCATGCAATTGCCATTGCAACAGAGTTAATATCACACTGAATACCAACCAGACCAACAGATAAGCCAGACTAAAAAGAATGCTGTAAGGCGCATCATTTCCATAACGCTGCTGACAGCTTTTACTATATGCTTTAATCATCGGCACGGCAGAAGGTAGCATCATAGCCGCCATCATGACGGCCCACATGCTATAGACAACTGTAAAATCAGTGAGTTGCCATTGCCAGGCTGAGTAGGGTGGCATCCACATTTCCGCCATAGGCAAAGTATCCATTTGCCAATATTGATAAACAAGCAAACCCCATGCAGTCAGAGTTATAATAATAAGTAAACTAAGGGTTTTCGGCACTGAATATAGATTTAAGGTTGATAAATAAAAGCGGAGTAATAACCGTTACGGTCACTGAATTGCCAATCTTTATCAAAATCTTGATACTGATACTGATTGGATTTGGCAACGATTGCAGGGTGACTAGAGACAACACATAACGGAGGATTACTAATCATCGATTCCTCCCCCGTAATACCTTGAATACTCTCTATTTCTGCCTGGGCAATACCAGGAATCGACATCCTGCGTTTTTTGCCATCTTCTTGATAATCAATTTTAACCCTTTTAATCCCTAAAACTTCGCTGACAAAACTCATCAATATCGCTAAATGCCCTCCTTGTTGACCACTAAAAATCTGGGTAATGGCATCAACCTGAGCGTCATTTGCTCGTTCATCTATATATAAAGCGGCTTGCCAGTTGCCCTCTTTCATATTACCCAGTGCATAGCAGGCTAGCGCGACATTAAGATTGTCCAGCGGCTGGTCCGCTAAGTGCCCAGTTTCTATATGCCAGGCAACCAATAATTTACAGTCACCTTCTGAAGGATCTTGCAACCAGATGCAAGGGCATGCGGTTTCACAGTTACAGGTTTCAAAATAACTGCCTTGTAATTGCCAATCTGTTTTTTCGGTCATTATTTTCACCTAAAAAGGTTCTTTAAAAGGCCTAAGGTCTAATTCATGTGTCCATGCACTAGGGTGCTGGCAATGAAGGGTCCAGTAGGTTTCAGCGACCGCTTCCAGTTTGAGCATACCCGCTTCACCTTTAGACTGGTAATATTCCGGAAATTGCTGGGCGGCACGATCGCCATTTATCACACCATCAATAATGGCATGGACAACATGAATACCAGCCGGAGAAAACTCTCTGGCCAAACCTTGTGCCAATGATCTTAATGCCGCTTTTGCCGATGCAAACGCTGTAAAAGGTGGTTTTGCTCGTAGAGAGGCGGTAGCGCCGGTAAAAATAAGCGTCCCCTTTTTATTAGGCAGCATACACTCAATGGCTTCTTTGCCAAATAAAAAAGCACCCAGACAATTTTGTTGCCATAACTTGGTAAAAGTTTCTGCCTGAGTATCTAAAATAGGCGCAGGAATATTGCTGTCTACATTGTAGACAGCAAGCTGTAGGGTAGCATTATCAAAATGAATGATATCAAACAAATGGTTGATATCGTACTCTTGAGTCGCATCGGCTACTACGGAGGTCGCTTGGCCGCCATTTTCCACAATACGATTAACCACTTGCTGCAATTTTTCTTCACTACGCCCAGCTATGTAGACATGTAATCCTTTGGCACCACAAAGTTTTGCCAGTGTAGCACCCAAACCACGTTCTGGTCCAACGCCAATAATAACAGCTGAGTCTTGACTCATTATTTTGCCTGGCCAATTTGAGTTGCTGGAGGCACTTCAATTAAGCTGCCGGTTTTAACATCATAAATATAACCATAAACCGGAATATCTGCCGGCACCAAGGGATGCGACTTAATTCTGATCACATCTTCAGTGACACTTATCGCCTGGTCTTTAATGGTAAGCCAGTTAATATATTTAGCTTCTGCTGAACCTGGGCCTTCACAGCAGTCATGCCAGCCATCGGCATCAACTGAAGCTGTTTTCAAACTACTATTTAGCAGTTCATTCATAATCTCGTTAGTAAAGGTTTCCATGCCGCAATCCGTGTGGTGAATAACAAACCATTCGCGAGTACCTAAGAGCTTGTAGGAAATCACTAGAGAGCGTATAGCATCTTCACTGGCACGGCCTCCAGCATTACGAATAACATGCGCATCACCTTCAGCAAGTCCGGCATATTTGGCAGGATCTAATCTGGCATCCATACACGTAAGAATGGCAAACTGACGTCCTGGCGGCATAGGTAAATCAGCTTTATCAAAGCCGTTGCTATAGTGACGGTTAGCAAGCAATACCTCGTTAAGTACTTTTGACATAATTAAATTTTTCCAAAAATTAGAGAAAAGTTATTGGCTGGCATATTAATTTGTTCTTTTAATTCCAGTCCATGTTTCAGAGCAGCCGCTTTTAAATCAGCAACATCTTTTAACCCCCATTCAGCAATACCAGCTGAACTTAAAGTGTTATGAAAATCTTGGTTTGATTCTGTTGAAAATTCTCCTTCAACCTGAAAAGGTCCATAAATCAACAAAAAGCCATCGCCACTCAGCAAGTGTTCAGCGCATTCCATCATGCCATCAGCAATAGAAATAGGAGCAACCTGAAAAATATTAATACAGAAAATAGAAGTAAAAGAGCCTTTCATTTCTTCATTAAACCAAGTTTCTGGCTTAGTTAAATC
>CAYWLM010000209.1:0-2922 GCA_964459125.1 uncultured Methylomonas sp.
CTTCACGCAAGGTCCAGTTTGTTACTCGATTACCAACCAATACTGAGTTTGGCACAATAATATCCACATTATCATTAGTATTAATCAATGTACTGCGCACATTAATGCCTTTTACTAAACCTGTTACCCCAGATTCTATCTCAATAAAGTCACCCACTTTAAGCGTACCTTCAAATAATAAAATTAATCCGGATACAAAATTATTAACTATGGACTGTAAGCCAAAGCCGATGCCCACACTCAGTGCCCCGGCAACTAAAGCCAAATTTGTAAAGTCAAGCCCGATTGACGATAAAGCGATAATAATCCCGATCAATAAAATCAAATAATGCGCTAATCGACCCACTGTATACAATGCCGATGCTCTGGATCCTTCCATATCTTTGCGCTCTGCAATGCGCAATAACAACCGCTGAAACATAGCGGAGACAATTGAAGCGAAGATTATGATTAAAATGACTCTGACTAAACCAAAGGCAGACACGGGAGTATCGCCTATTTGAAACAAAGGTTCAACCCACCAGGCAATAACGTCTGTTTTTAAACTTCCTAAAACGTTACCACTCCAATTAACCATGATCCCCAGGTTACCAGCCTGTTGCGCTATTCGATTATCAATCTCCATGATCAATATAGCTAATTTATCCCTTTCTAGTTCAAATTGTTTTAAATCTGCTAAAGCTTGCTGAGTTAGTTTAATTCGTTGCTTATAGATTTTTTTTAGTTGCTGGGAATTATTGTCCAGCGCTAAAGCCAAAATAGACGTTTGCACTTGACTCATTTCATTAGTGGTATCAGTGCGCCAGGCAGCGACTTTCAGCTTCAATTGATCACTTAACTGTATGCGTTGTTCATTGCTTTCTTGCAACACAGACATGGGTTGCCGCTTATCGTCCAGCAAAAGTATAGCCAGATCTTTTTCTGCATTTAAAGACGCTATTTTGATCATAATAATGGCGTCAGTAATCAACGCATTGGTCACCTCCTGATCATTCAAGCGCGCCTGAGCTCGGTGTAAAGGATCTTTACCTAATAGCCCGATAGTTTCAGACTGCTCTTGACTCAGGTGGATTTTAATCTGCGACTGTTGAATGGCTAACTGCTGTAATACTTGTTCTATAGTTTGTAAAACACTCTGGTCAGCAAATAATCGAACGGTAATCACTTCGCTGAATGCAAGCAGTCTATTCAACTGTATGCGCTGTGCTGCAAGTGTTTGCTTATCCAGTTTTAATTGCGCCTCTCTAACCGCATTACTACTGCGTGCCTCCATCATTTCTAAGCCAGGTAAAAGTTTTTTATCCCTATCCCCTTGCTGTTCCATATAAGCCAGCAACAGATTATTAATACGTTTGGCAATTAATTTTACTTCATTGCGTTCGCGGTTAAAACGCAACGTTTGATTATCAACATCGATTTTTTCGCTTTGTAAATAAGTGGCAAATGCTAACCATTCCTCTATTGAATAACGTTCTTTAAAATTATCTGGTGCACTTTCTTTCTGATAATCAGCATCGGCAATAGATAGTTCCTGAAGAATCTGCAAATTGCCAACAAATTTGTCAATATGATGTTGGGCTGTAGCATGCAGTGTCTTGTCAGGTATCTGTTTAACTAATTGGGGGTATTTTTGCTGCGCCTCTTGACGCCGTCGTTGCAGTATCTCACCGGTTTGCGCAAAATACCCCCACCATCCAGGACTTAAGCTCCCTGGCATGGGTAATATTTTTACTTCTTGCGTCGTTGTTCCGTTTGACTTAGAGGTAAAATCGTCCTCTTCAGCAAAGCAGGAGCCTGTCATACCAAGTAATAAAATCAAAATGGTAAATTTGATCATTATAGCCATTTCACTTTACGAAAAATAAACAACAAAATAACGGCGAGTAATATCATCATACCTAATAAAAAATAGTAGCCGTGCTCATAATGCAATTCAGGCATATGTTCAAAATTCATCCCATAAATGCCTGCCATGAATGTTAATGGTACAAAAATCACAGTCACGACGGTCAAAATCTTCATGATATTATTCAGATGATGCGATGCCAGTGAAATATAGCTATCCATTAAGTCAGTGGCGAGTTCCGAATATAAATTAGCTAAACTACTGGCTCTTTCCAGGCGTTCATAAATATCAATAATGTCGTGTTCAAGGGATTTTTCTATGGGATAGTCAGTACTGCCTTTTAACTCACCAAATAATTGTACTTGATAGGTCAAATAACGGCGCATTTTTTTTAAGCGCGAACGATAATCACTTAATTCATGTAACAACGTATCTTTAGGATTCGCTTGTATTTCATCTTCCAGCTCATCCAGTCGAGGCTCTAATTTCAGTAATACATCTAAATAACGATCAACAATTAAACGCACCAAATCCAATGCCAGAGTCTGCGTCCCCTGGTTCCATATTTTATTGTTGGAACTTACTTTACGCCATAAAGCATCCGTACTTAGGGACTTATTTGAGTGACGAGTAATCAAAAATCGATCGGCAACAAAAATAGCCACTTGAATGGTTCCAAAATCGATATTTTCTGAATCCGCATCCAGGCCTTTCAAGAGCAAAAATATAACATCATCAAAGCGCTCAAGCTTGGGTGGATGGCGTAATTTTTGTGCATCTTCAATCGCTAAAGGGTGTAAGCCAAATGTCTCTTCCAGTAAGTGGCTTTCCTTCTTTAATGCATTATCTTGTAAATCCACCCATATTTTAAAACTTGTATTGCTTACCCAGCATTCAATTAGTTCTGCACCACCTATTTCAATACTTTGAGAAATAGGGTCAAAAAGTTGTACTCTAATCATTTGCAATTAAACTCCAAAATAAAATTTCAGATCGATGTGTGTATAAACCCGAACCAGCTATTAGATGCGCCTAATAGTTTTCATTTTAACATCACGCTCGACAATATTGTGTCG
>CAYWLM010000210.1:0-2910 GCA_964459125.1 uncultured Methylomonas sp.
AGTGAAATTTACCGATATTTTTATACAACGTCCGGTACTCGCCAGCGTTATTAGCCTGCTGATTCTGGTGGTCGGTCTGCGCTCCATCACTGCACTGGATTTGCGCCAATACCCGCAAACTGAAAATACCGTGGTAACTGTAACTACCTACTATCCCGGTGCCGACAGTGAATTAATCAAGGGCTTTATTACCACACCATTGCAACAGGCTATCTCTGAAGCTGATGGTATCGATTATTTATCTTCCAGTAGCCGACAAGGCAGTTCGACTATTGAGGCACATATGCAACTCAATTATGATCCAAATGCCGCAGTTGCAGAAATTCAGGCCAAGGTGGCGAGCCAGCGTAATGTCTTGCCTGCTGAAGCAGATGACCCGGTCATCACCTCACAGACCGGTGATAGTACCGCTCTTATGTACCTGGCTTTATACAGCGACAGCATGAAACCGTCGCAAATCAGTGATTATATGCTGCGTGTGGTGCAACCTAAAATCCAGGCAGTACCGGGTGTAGGCAAGGCTCAGTTACTGGGCAACAAAACTTTTGCCATGCGCCTCTGGCTGGATCCTGAGCGCATGGCTGCCTTGAATGTAACGGCGGAAGACGTGAGCGATGTCATCGCTGACAATAACTATCTTTCCGGTGCTGGTCAAACCAAAGGCAAATTTGTACAGGTTGATTTAAGTGCAACAACTAACTTACACACTGTACAGAACTTCAAATCGCTCGTGGTCGGCAAACGTAATGGTACTTTGATTCGGTTGGACGATATAGCTGAGATAGAACTGGGTAGTGAAGATTATGACTCACTTAACTGGTATCAAGGAAAAATTGCCATTTTTATGGGGATTGAACAGGCTCCTGGAGCTAATCCGTTGACAGTCGCACAGTTAGTGCGCAAAGAATTAGTCGAAATAGAAAAGGACTTGCCAGAAGAACTGCACGTTTTATTGCCTTATGATGCCAGTCAGTTTATTCAGGATTCGATTGATGAAGTTTTTCGTACGCTGATTGAAGCAATAATCATTGTATTGTTGATTATTTATTTATCACTAGGTTCTTTTCGAGCCGCTCTGGTGCCCTCTGTGACTGTCCCCTTATCACTGATCGGTGGTACTTTCCTAATGCTGTTAATGGGATTTTCCATCAATCTGCTAACCATGCTGGCAATGGTGCTGGGTATCGGACTGGTGGTTGATGATGCGATTATCGTCGTTGAAAATGTGCATCGGCATATAGAACTAGGGACTTCCAGATTTCAAGCGGCCATCATCGGGACCCGTGAACTAGTGACACCCATTATTGCGACGACTGTTGCTCTGATTGCCGTATATATTCCTATCGGATTTATGGGCGGCCTGGTTGGAACTTTGTTTACTGAATTTGCTTTTTCACTGGTGGGAGCGGTGATTATTTCCAGTATCGTAGCCCTGACCTTAGCGCCTATGCTCAGCGCTTTTGTACTGAAAGATAAAGGCAATAGCGGGAAATTTGAACAGTATATTGAACACCTCTTTAACCAGTTGTCTGAGAAATATAGGCAGCTATTGCATATCGTGCTTGAATTTCCGGGGCTGATTCTCGGCTTTGCTATTCTGGTCATGATCAGTATTTATTTCATGTTTACTCTATCGCAGAAGGAACTGGCGCCAGTAGAGGATCAAAGCATTCTTTTTTTCATGGCGAGTGGACCGCAAACAGCGACACTGAAGTATGACGAAATCTACTCCAAGGAATTGCTGGAACAGTTTAAAACCATTCCCGAGTATAAAGAAAGTTTTTGGTTGCTGGGTTTTGGTGGCGATAACAGTGTCGTGTTCGGCGGTTTTAAAATGCCTTCAACTTTTCAACGTAAACGTTCGCAAATGGATATTCAACCAGAACTTCAGGAGAAGGTAAATCAGGTTGCCGGCTTTAAGACAGCGGTAATACCGCGTCCGAGCTTACCCGGGTCGGGCGGTGGCCTGCCTTTACAGTTCGTGATCGTAACAGACACCAACTATACCCAGCTCGATCAGGTAGCGGATTTATTACTCGCTAAAGCCATGCAAAGTGGCCAGTTTAGTTTTCTAATGAAAGAAGTTAATTTTGATCGACCCAAAGCTACCTTAGTGATAGACCGCGACCGGGCTGCCGATCTGGGACTTACGATGGAGGAAATAGGTAGCAATCTGGCAACTTTATTAGGCGGACAATATGTCAACCGGTTCAGTTTGCAAGGGCGTAGTTATAAGGTAATCCCTCAAGTGGCTGACTTGTCCCGTCTCGACACCAGCAAGTTTGATGCGTATTATCTGCGCACTGCATCCGGGGGGCAGGTGCCTTTATCGTCGCTAGTGCACATCGAAAATTCGGTTGAGCCAAGTAAAAGAACCCAGTTTCAACAGCTTAACAGCCTGACAATGTCGGGTATGATGGCACCTGGCGTGACTTTGGGAGATGCCATGGCCTATCTGGAGCAACAGGCGGACGAGATCTTTCCGCGTGGTTACAGCTATGACTACACCGGTAGCTCGCGTCAATATGCGCAACAAGGTTCTACACTCATCATCACGTTTTTCATGTCCCTGTTGATCATTTATCTGATGCTTGCAGCGCAATTTGAAAGTTGGCGGGATCCATTGATTATTCTGATCTCTGTACCTCTGTCTATTGCCAGTGCTTTGGCTTTTATTATGCTCGGGGTTGCATCGATCAATATATATACTCAGGTCGGCTTGATTACCCTCATCGGTTTAGTCGCGAAAAATGGGATTCTAATCGTGGAGTTCGCCAATCAACTACAGATCAGGGATGGATTATCGAAACATCAGGCTATAGAGCAAGCCGCCAAGATTCGCTTAAGGCCGATTCTAATGACGACAGTATCGATGATTGTTGCAATGATCCCGTTATTGATTGCATCCGG
>CAYWLM010000211.1:0-2901 GCA_964459125.1 uncultured Methylomonas sp.
TTTTCTTTAACAAAGTCGATCGCAAATTGCTCCGTCAATTTTTTTCCATCCCAACTATATAACTTCAGATATTGCTCATTATCCGCGCCTTTTTTGTCCCAGTTCGCTAATAATGAAGAAGTGTAATAGAGCCTTTTACCATCCCAGCTAGATGACACCATATTGACTTGCGAGCCAATTTTCTGCTCGTAAACCTGCTTGGGATTAAACGCATCAGAAATATCAAAGCCACGAGTTTTGCCATCCATAAAGGTATTTACCCACAGCATCTTATCATCGCTTTGAATGGAAATATCGACAGGAAGTGGAATTTTACTAGGGTCGCCAATATCAGCGACGTCTTTTGCCTGCCACTCACCTTGTTTATCTTCGTAAATCAGCCAGATCTTTGAAGTCAATGCTGTTGTGGTAAAGCAATAGTTATGATTTGGATCCCAGGCACAGCGGATTTCCAGTGGTGCACCCGGCACATCAAATACTTTTCTCGGCTGACGCGCATGTAAATCCCATTGCACTACCGTGTTACCAAATTGTTTCATTGCCTCTGGATCACCCAGCATTTTACCGAAGTCCATCATATAATTATTCCAACCCGTAAACGACGAGCTAATCATCGCGTTACGTCTGGGCAATACACGTACATCGTAGCCATAGCCATCAGCATATTTACCTGTTTTAACAGCTCCTTGCAAGTCGCTATCTGTCGGAGTCCAATGCGTAGTAATATACTTGCCGCTGTTGCTGTATTCCACCAATGCAGTACGTCCACCGTGATCTTTATTATTAGAAAGGCCAGTGATTAGCATTCTGCCAGGCAAGGCATAAGTAGTGTGAGGCCCTACCACACCGCCACTTTTACTGACAAAATCAGTAATCACCTTATCTAATTTTGGTTTGGCTGGATCTGTATGTACATCAAAAATAAAAACCTTGTTAGTATCCAGTCCACCGGCCCAGAGATACTTACGATCATCGGTAAAACCTGAATGGTGCGCCTCGTTTCGTCCGCCGACAGACAGGCTATTAATAACCTTACCATATTTAGCAGATTTTGGATTCACATCGACTGTCACTAATTTATCCTGCTCATCCCCCACGCCTTGCATACCTAATGTCCAGACATAGACGAAGTCTTCCTGACCAACGATTTTAGCCATATAAGGAGACTGACAGGTTTCATCAGCATGAGCAGGCGGGGATGATACAAACAGCGTAGCAGTGCTTAAAACACAGGCCTGTAGAATCTTTGGCCAGCTATAAGTAGCTTTACTAACATAATTATTCATTGTTATTCCTCATTTAGTTTTTATGCATTATTATTATAGTATTCATTATGGGTGGTAATTATTCTCCTGTTGTGGAATCTATGATTGTTGTTATTTCTGCAATAGAATTTATCAGAAACCCTCCTCGTTCGACATAAGTACGCACCATTTCTGCATCTAGAACAATATAGACACAATAAATTTTGTTAGCCGTAACAAAACTTACCAGCCATGGTATTTTTTGGCCCCATATCCTGCAAAATACCGTAGGATTTGTGTGATATTTGCTGTAATTCATTCCCGGTTAATTACCCTGCACCAGGAATTTCTCGTTCAATTATATATTTAGGCATATTAGCCTCCTCGATTAACAGTCGTCTAAAAAAAACGATTAGCTGTATCTACTGATCACTAAAAAATATCTTATTTATCCTGCCAATCGGTAGATAAAGCAGATAGTTCACATGACTTTTTTAAAAAATAATCTGCCAATAGTGTCTCAACAAATTGGCGCAACGAATGCACTGATTGTTCAATTTTCATTCTCAGTAAAGCGCCCTGCCAGTTATCTACGAGCAAATCAGCCATCGTTTCTGCTTTAAGGTCTTCACGAACCGTCCCTTCCTGTTGCGCCCGCAATAATGCCGATGTCTGCAAATTTCTATAGCGATCCAGAGTTAACTTTAATGAACGTCTACAAAGTTCACTGGTATCACCCACCTCACCCATTAAATTACCCAGCAAACAGCCGCCCTTGTAACCTGCTCGCTCAACCTCATTAATTAATTCTGCATAATAATGTTTTAATGCAGTCAATCCATCCAGCTCAGGGTTCTGCAAATAAGCATCTAAACGCAGTATAAACGGTTCAATAAAATGGCTTATAGCTTCTGCTGCGAATACTTCTTTGCTCACAAGATAAGTATAAAAAGAACCCTTCGGAATACCTATGATATCCAGAATATCCTTTATACCTGTACCGTGATATCCCTGTGCCATCAGCATTTGCACTCCCTGATCCAGTAATTTTTTCACGTTTGATTTGTTTTTTTGCTTTTTTGTCATGTCTTGATTATGCGACCGGTCGTCTTTAAATACAAGTTTTTATTTATATGACTTCAATTTATATTAAACAGCTCAAGGCTCTAACTGCAGAGAAGAATATTATTCTAATTCTGGCACAATTTATGTATGATTAGTTACATCAAGATTAAGTGAACAACGACCCTCCATATGAAATTTACCGGCCTGGCCAAAGAAAAAGCTAATTTATTGCTTGCTGCTATCAAGCTATTTGATTGGTTAATTATTCTAGCTAGCGGTGTCGCAAGTTTTTATATATTAGAGCCTGTTAAACACTTCCCGACCTATCAGGGCCTGATGCCTGAAAATTATTTAACGGCACTGGTGCTCGGCTTTTTATTTAGTGCCTGGTTGTTTCCCGTTTTTAATGTTTATAAAAGCTGGCGTGGCTCTGGAATTGCTGAAGAAATATTAACCCTACTGCTCAGCTGGACATTTGCTATTCTCGGATTACTGGCATTTATATTCTTTACCAAAACAGCAACGGAATTTTCCCGGCACTGGTTTATATTGTGGTTTGGTAGCGCTTATCTGGGTTTGATTATTTCCAGAA
>CAYWLM010000212.1:0-2871 GCA_964459125.1 uncultured Methylomonas sp.
AAATGCCAAACAGTTTAACTCAATTATTGCTCAATTATCTTATGCTCAGAGCCAGGGACATAGTTGTATTGAAATTAGTACAGCAGATCAACGTTTAGTACTAGCATCTGGAATGGCAGATGATACTGGAAAATGCCCTTTAGTTCTGGAAAATAAATATCTATATTTGCAGCGTTATTGGAGTTATGAGTGTCAATTGGCAAAAAAGATTGCCGATCTGATTGCTACTGAACGTTCAATAGAAAGTCCAGGCAAGATTATTGAGCAGTATTTTCCTGTTAGTAATGCAAGCGATTGGCAAAAAAACGCTGCAATTAGAGCCATTGAAGACCCTTTTACAATTATTACTGGTGGCCCGGGTACCGGAAAAACAACTACGATAGTTAAAATACTTGCCTTATTACAGGAATTTTCAACACAGCCATTAAATATTGCACTAGCCGCCCCTACTGGAAAAGCTGCAATGCGATTACAGGAATCAATAGGTAAAAGTAAGAGAACACTACCCTGTTCCGAGGTAATTAAGCAGGCAATTCCTGAGCAGGTAATCACTCTGCATCGCTTATTGGGAGCTAGACCCCTTTCTCCTTATTTTAAATACAATAATGATAACCATCTGCCCTTTGATATTGTAGTTATCGATGAGGTATCAATGATTGATTTGCCATTAATGAGCAAATTTGTAAATGCCTTAAAAAAAGATACCCGATTGATTTTATTGGGGGATAAAGATCAGTTGGCTTCGGTTGAAACAGGAACAGTCCTCGCTGATTTAACTATTGCACTGCCGAAATACACTCAGGAACTAAAAAAATCCTATCGATTCTCAGGGCATATAAAAATATTTGCAGATGCTGTTAATCAACAAAGAGAGCAAGATGCCTGGGAGTTGTTAAGTCAAGATCATGCGCAGGTATGTTTATTAAAAGATAATTTAATCGATTACATTACTAATAAGCAAGCAGCCTATTTGCAGCTAATTTCTGAAGGGGCTGAATTTACAAGTTGTTTTGCTGCATTCAATGCATTTCAGGTGCTTTGTGCGACGCGTCAGGGTGTGAATAGTGTGGATGATATTAATTATCAAGTTGTTCAAAAATTAAAAGAAAAAAAATTAATACAAAGTTCGGGCGTTTGGTATAGCGGTCGACCCATTATGATTATTCAGAATGATCCCGTGTTGCGTTTGTATAATGGAGATATTGGTATCTGCATGTCAGATGCAGAAAATAATGGGCAATTAATGGTTTTTTTCATATTGCCGGATGGCTCGATAAGAAAATATATGCCAGCACGACTATCATATTGTGAGACAGTATTTGCCATGACTATACACAAAAGCCAAGGTTCCGAATTTAATGAAGTGCTGTTGGTATTACCAGAATCGATCAATCCAATTTTAACTAAGGAGCTTATTTATACAGGTATTACTCGTGCTAAGGAATCACTTAAATTGGTGACTAATAAGATGGTATTTTTAGAAACTATACGGCGTAGGATTGAGCGTTCAGGTGGTTTAGCTAATAAAATTAAAAAAATGATATGAGACGATAGTTGGAGTAGCATAGAGCGGACTATTGCCCGCCCACTTTCCGCGCGGTCGCTTACTTTGAAAGTTGTTGTTCCATATCAGCTACGCGCTGTTCAAGATCGTGTAGTTTAGAACGTGTTTTGGCTAATACACCCTTTTGTACCTCAAATTCCTCGCGGGTTACTAAATCCATTTTACCTAAAGCGCTTTGTAAAATGGCTCGAAAATTTTTCTCCATATCTGCTTTTAGATTAGCAAAACCAGGAGGAATAGCATCACTTAAGCGTGTGGCAATATCATCAATAGATTTTGGATCAAACATTTTTATTCCTGAGTAAAGTATGTAAATAAAGTTTAACTGACTGAGTTAGACTAAGCCAGAATTGGTAACAGAGATAAATTCTCGACAAATTTTTTCTATATCAGCCTGATCTAAAGGCTGTTGCATTAATAAGCAGTAGTAGTGATCATTTTCCTCACTGAAGGTAATACAGTTTTTGCACTGGCCAAAATTACTTGTGCCATTAACATTTTGTAACGCAACTAATGCTTCATATAATGCAGCACTGATAGAGTCAAATTGCTTATTGGCAATGGCTTGTTCAGCTTTGATAAACACGTCAAAAGGAGTAATACTTTTTAGGAGTTTTTGCCCCGCAGCTAAAATTTTCAGATGGACAATGCGTTTATCAGCTGCATCTTGTTGCTTTCCAAGATAACCTTTGCGTTCTAGAACCTGAAGCGTTTGGGACACCGTTCCTTTGGTTAAGCCTAAGTAATCAGTGACCGCAGCCGGTGTATCACTAAATCGATTGCAACTGGCTAAATAATCAAGTGTCTGGATATGCACTGGCTGCAGTCCTAATGCTGAATATTTTTTTCGTTGCTCAGCTCTCAGCAGGGTACTGATACGTTCAATTAATTTTAAAGTTGTTAGTTCTTGCATGGCAGTATCTTATCACTACTCAGAGCGGGCATAAAATAAACTCAGCAAAATATTGGCTCTATGGCAAAAGAAGAGCGAAAGGCTATCGTAGATTTTAATCAGCCCCGTTAAGCTTTTGCGCAAAACATTAACATCGGGTACAAATTAACAACGGTATTTAATTTGTACCCGCCCCTAGTTACTCATAAACCAGGCTCTTTTATAAGCGTGATGCAAGAGTTTTATCTGCGTATGCGCCCTTATGGCTCAGCCTGACATATGGAACCTGGTAAGTTTGAGCTGTTGCAGGTTGCGAGCTTTTTTGTGCCATCGCGAAGCACACCATGCCATGACCCATCACTATTATATGAGATCGTTAAATAACCAAATTGAACGATAGTGTCAATGATAGCGA
>CAYWLM010000213.1:0-2771 GCA_964459125.1 uncultured Methylomonas sp.
TAGTTACGGACTACAGTGGTCATCGGGTTTTCGCCAACCATAACAACAGTTATTTAATACGCGTAAAAACTATGTGTAAAGCCATGGATCCAGCTGTTTTTCCGTCAAATATGGATTGGGGTGAGTGGGCACAACCGGATTTAGAGCACTTAGCCTATTTGATGCGTTATGTTGTCGATAATCCTGATGCAGCTAAAGCAAAGGGTCTCAACGCGCGTATTGATGCGATGAGGTATTGGCGTTGGGATCAAGCAGCAAGCATTGCTATGCAATATTTGCAAGACGACAGGTTATTATGAACACAGCTCCTGAAATATTAATTCTTACTCCCATTAAAAATGCTGCAAACCATTTGGAAACTTATTTTACTAACCTTCTAAAATTAAGCTATCCAAATGCACATATTTCATTAGGTATTCTGGAAGGTGACGGTCGTGATGATAGTTATCAAATGGTGTTACAAAGAAAGCCTGAATTAATTAAACATTTTAGTAATGTTGGCATCTGGCAGAAAAATTATGGTTATCACGTATCAGATACCATACCGCGATGGCAGCCAAGTATTCAACCTATGCGACGCAACATTTTGGCTCGTAGTCGCAATTATTTACTTTCTAAAGCCTTACAGGAGCAACAATGGGTGCTTTGGCTTGATGTTGATATCATTGAATACCCAGCTGATATTATTGAGCAATTGTTAGCGACCAAAAAAAATATTGTGCATCCGAATTGTGTTTTGGAATACGGTGGCTTAAGTTTTGATCAAAATGCTTGGCGAGGTCAGGATAAGCAGTTTCTAAGTCAGTTACGCGATGAAGGGCCACTAGTAAAACTTGATAGTGTAGGAGGCACAATGCTGTTGATTGCCGCTGATCTGCACAGGGATGGCTTGATATTTCCCCCTTTCCGTTACCGACCTTCTAGTCCCATTAAATTACCTAATGATACCTTGTTCATTGAAACAGAAGGACTTGGTTTAATGGCTAGAGATATGGGGCAATATTTATGGGGTATGCCAAATTTAGAAATCAAGCATAAGTAATGCGTAAAGCAAAATGCCTTAATTGGTCATCAGTCGTTGACACAATTGCTGTTTAACCGAGTATTCCATTTTATCTGGCGCATGTTCTCCGGCTAATTGGTAATAATGTTTAGCCTGATCAAATTCTTTTAAACGAAAATAACACGTTGCTAAACCATCGAAGGCGAGTAAATCAAATAAGCGACTATCCACGGCAATAAAGCCATCGCTCAAATGTGGCTTGGTCTGCCAATTAACAATTTCGTGCCAATGTTCAATCGCTTGTAGGTACTGCTGATCGCGCATTTTTATTCGGGCTTGTAGCCAGGTCAAGTGCGGATGATCAGGATAGCGTTGCAGTGTTTCATCCAGTAACGGATCAGTAATTTCAGAGTTACTGAAATTAGCATCAATCATACTGATAAAGCTTAAGGAGTTTACCCAATTACGCCCCGTTTGTTTACGAGCACTTTCTATACCTGATTGCCAGGCTTGAATGGCTTCTTCGGTTTGTTGCAAACCCCAATAGACAGAACCTAAATGCCACCAGGAAAAGGTATGATCGGGATCGTCGACTAATTTGTCTAATAATAATGGTAGATTGCGTTGATATTTATGCTGCTGGTCGCCTTCATAACCGACATGGTCTAACGTTAGTTCGCAGTAGCTGATTTTGCCATTGCTGGCTTTTTGATAGCGTTTAAGCGCGGGCCAAATGTTTTCATGAATGCAGCCTTCAAAGCGAACCTGCGGCTGATTTCGAAACAGTCTCATCTCACGATAAGCAGTATGTCGTGGTGTGGGATGTAGCCACAGATAACAACCAATAAGCTCGGACTCGGTTAATTGTTGGCGCACCTCAGAAAAATCTTGTTGGCGTAATCGTTCATCGGCATCAATGTAGAGAATCCATTGTCCTTGACAATGATTTAGTGCAAAATTACGCGCCGAAGCAAAATCATCCTGCCATTTGAGAGTAAAAATCTTATCGGTGTAATGCTGGGCTATTGATACGGTAGTATCGGTAGAGCCGGTATCGACAATGACGATTTCATCGGTGAAATGCTGTATTGAATTAAGGCAGGAGTCTAAATGCTGTTCTTCATTGCGAACAATGAGAGCAGCGGAAATAAGGGGGGAGGGGAAATTCTGCGTATGTTGACGACTAAAAGCTTCTGCCATATACCACTTTACTCTTTGTTTTATTTGAAAGCTGAATTATAAAGCACCCAAAATTAATGAGGCGACACAGGTTCGCCTCATTTAGATCGTTTTAATTGCTTATTAGTTGTTATCGACTAAACCGCCCTTTAATACGGCCAACAAAGCCTAGCATCAGGCTTAATAAACCCAGCGACCATACACTTAGCACTGGAATGTTTTTAGGTGTGGAATCGAAATCACACGATTGATTACCGCCCTGAGTCATATTGCCCCCGATACACATATTACTGCCAAAGCTATCAGCAAATGCATCGCCTCCTAAATTAAGTCCTTCCATAGAAAAGGAAGTCATTAGCGGTAAACTATAAATAGCCGCACCGCCTAATGCCATTTTGATAAGTTTGCGGCGACTTTCGTCGACATTTTTCTCTAAAGGAGATTCGGTATCTGGGTTTTTTGTTGGTTTATCAGTCATGATTAGTCACCTAAGGCAAGTTTAATATGATTTTCCGCGTAAAATTATAACACATATATCAATACCTTCGCCAAATTAAAGAGAAATTTAAATGCCAGGTAGATGGTCAGA
>CAYWLM010000214.1:0-2759 GCA_964459125.1 uncultured Methylomonas sp.
ATAGGATGCTTAATACAATATGAGTCAATTTACAATTTTAGTGGTTGAAGATGAACAGGCTATTCGTAGCATGCTGGTTATGGTGTTACAGCAATATAACTTTAACGTGCTTGAAGCTGCGGATGTAGCGCAAGCCCAGTCGATACTAGATGACACCCTTCCCGATCTCATCCTGTTAGACTGGATGCTCCCGGGCATAACAGGAGACGAATGGACTCGTCGCTTAAAGTCTAATGATAATTATCGTGACCTGCCCATTATTTTAGTAACAGCTAAAGGTGAAGAAGCTGACAAAATTCGTGGCCTGGATATAGGTGCTGATGATTATGTAACCAAACCGTTCTCACCTAAAGAGCTGGTTTCAAGAATCAAAGCAGTGCTACGCAGAAGTGGTAAAATTCACGATTTAACGCAGATTCAATTTCAGGATATCGTTTTAGACACAGAACAACATCGTGTCAGTATTTCCGGTAAAGAAGTCGATGTTAGTCCTACCGAATTCAAATTACTCAGTTTTTTTCTTACCCACCCGGATAAAGTATATAACCGTACACAGTTACTAGATCAGGTGTGGGGGCGTAGCGTTTATATAGAAGAAAGAACAGTAGATGTACATATTCGTCGCTTAAGAAAAATACTGGCTAATTATCAACGCGAGGAATGGCTACAGACTGTGCGGGGTTTTGGATACCGATTTTCCGTGAAAAATAGCTAATGAGTTTTTGGAATCAGGATTTATTGCGTCTTGCTGTTACGATTCTTATAGCAGCAATAGCCAGTAGTTTTATTGGGCACTTCCTGTATTTGTTACTGATCATCTGTATAGGATTTATTCTGCGTCAGGCATTCTTACTCAACCAGTTAGAAGATTGGCTGCGATCCGGCGCAAAATCAAACTACCCCTCAAGTAGTGGACTCTGGGAAGAGATTTATTATCATATTTTTCGTCTAAAAAAAGCGGATAAAAAACGCAAAAAAAAACTCATTCTTATTATTGAACAGTTTCGTAGATCTACTTCAGCACTACCAGATGCAATCGTGGTAATCGGTGAAAACGATGAAATCTCATGGTTTAATGATGCTGCAAAAAAAATACTTGGCCTTAAAAAAAAGGATAAGGGTCAACGCCTGCCAAATTTAATCCGTGCCCCCGCTTTTGTTGAATTTTTAAGCATAAAAGATCCCGATACCGTCTTAAGCATTAAAGCACCTGTAAATGAACAAGTTACCTTACAATTAAAGATTGTAACCTACGACCAAAATGCACATTTATTAATCGCACATGATGTCACTTTCCTAAAAAATATCGAGCGGATGCGTAAAGATTTTGTCGATAATATATCGCATGAATTACGTACGCCTCTGACGGTCTTAAAAGGCTATCTAGAAACACTTGACGATTTGGGCGAGGATCACTCGCCTTTATTAACGCATTCATTACAACAAATGCATAATCAAACACTACGTATGCAACACTTAGTGGATGATCTACTGTTATTAGCAAATCTAGAAACTCAGAAAACTCAACATGATTGTGTTGTGATTAATACACTTTTAAAACAAATTTGCCAGGAAAGTAGTGCTTTAGAACAGCTCAACAGTCGAATTGAACTCTTTATAGACTCAGACATCAATATATTTGGCAATGATCAGGAACTTCGTAGTGCATTTTCTAATTTAATCGTCAATGCCCTTAAATATTCTGGTGAAGAATCTATTGTTACTGTGCAGTGGTATCAATCGGGCGACAGCGCAATTCTGGATATAACTGACCAGGGCGAAGGTATCCCTGCACTTGAAATCCCTAAAATTACAGAACGTTTTTACCGTGCCAATGCTCAACGGGAGCATGAAAAACATGGGACAGGTCTTGGACTTGCAATTGTCAAACACGCTCTCTCTCGACACGATGCTCAACTAAAAATCAGCAGTGTTGTAGGTAAAGGCAGCTGTTTTAGCTGTGTTTTTCCAAAGCAGCGTTTTTGCTAAATTTCGCTCTAGCTAAACAGCGATCGAAAATCCACGCTCTGAGAATGTTGAATTTGGTAGTAGTTGCTGATTTGCCAGAATCCCCAGCCATACTCAAGGTGTTAGTTATTGCGGCATGCCATTCGCAAGAATCTTTGCGGGTAGGCAATAGACTCCTGATGTGTCAACACTTTTGCCTTAATAGACTAGCGCATACGCCATACCACTTTAATATTATTTATAAAACAAAGCTTTATCATTTTCCACTTGCTCAAATTGTGAAGTTATGATTCAATCATAGAAAATTAACTTCATGGATTACTAATGACTGATAGCACGCTTTCTGATTTAACGCCCATTACTTTCCTGCAAACTTTTATCATCGAACTGATGCACGCTAGTGAGCAGTTGGGGCGAGAACAATCTCAGCAGTTAATTGAACATATCGCTATGACAGCAGGCTGTTTTTTTGAAGAAGTTTATCGAAATGAGTGCGGTAACAAAAAGGAGAAGCTAAACATAGAAAGCTATATTGAATTAATTTTGGGGCTTAAAAATAATATTGGTGGAAATTTCTCTCTATCATCTAGCAATCAGGATTGTATCGCCGTTTATAACAGTAGCTGCCCTTTCGGTGAAAAAGTAGTCAACTTTCCCGAATTATGCGGAATGACCTCCAGTGTATTTGGCGGTATAGCCGCACGTAATTTTGGCTATGCTAAAGTGGAGATTGCTAAAAGCATCGCCCAGAATAATGGCTGTTGTGAAGTTTATATTCACCTCAACCCTGA
>CAYWLM010000215.1:0-2749 GCA_964459125.1 uncultured Methylomonas sp.
AAAAATGGATAAACAATAACCATTAATAGTGGCAAGGCGGCACCTATAGAAAAGGTAAAGGCTGATGTAAATGCTGCCTGAATCGGACGCGCGCTGGAAATATCAGAAATCCCTAATTCATCACGAGCATGAGCACCTAAAGCATCGTGTTCCATTAACTGTTCAGCAACTTGCTGCGCCAGATCCGGGTCTAGTCCTCTGTGCACATAAATGGTCTTCAATTCGTGTACTTCATGATGGTGATTATCCTCCAGTTCTCTACGTTCCCGTTGCAGATCTGCATGTTCGGTATCTGACTGAGAGCTGACTGATACAAATTCACCTGCGGCCATAGACATGGCTCCAGCAACCAGGCCGGCTGTTCCGGTGACTAGAATCGTATGATTATCCACATTGCTTGCGGCAATACCTATGATCAGGCTTGCGGTTGAAACGATGCCATCGTTAGCTCCTAAAACAGCCGCACGTAACCAACCTATATGTTGAGATCGATGTTTTTCATTATGTGTTATAGGCATATTTTTATCCTTGTGATGTTCAATTGTTTATCAGGGTAATATTGCTAGTGGTAACTGAGCCACTGCACGAAACCCGCCTAATTCAGAAGAGTGAGCAAAGCTAAGTTCTCCACCGTTTTGATTGACTATGCATTGGGCAATCGATAAGCCCAGTCCATGACCTGGCATTGATTCATCCAGCCGAGTTCCACGAAGGCTCAGTTTTGATAGATCCGCAGTGGAAACGCCGGGGCCATCATCTTCAATGATCAATTGAAAGTAAGAGTCCAGTAAAATAGTCACCTGGACTTTAGCTTGAGCCCATTTACAGGCGTTATCAACAAGATTACCCGCAAGCTCTAACATGTCTTCACGATCAAAAAAGACACTGATTTTTTCTGGAACATTCAGCGTAATACATAATTTTTTATCTTGATAGATGCGCTGCAGCGCATTAATAAGATCGTTTAGTTCCTGATGTAATTCAATTTTCGTGCTTGCTGGCCCACCACCAGCTAAGCGACTACGCTTTAACACCCGAGTCATTAATCTTTGCATATGAATTGTTTGCGAATTTAGCGTATTGCAGATGTCAGGTTGAGCCTGTAAAGCTTCTTCATTAACCAGTTGTTGCACTACTGTTAAAGGTGTTTTCAGCGCATGGGCCAAATCACCTAGACTATTGCGTGAATCTTGCAAGCGTTGCTGCAAGACACTGAGCAATCGATTAACTTCAGCAACCAATAACGAAACTTCTTCCGGGACATCGGTGTCAAGTTGTGTTCTTTCGCCACGCTCCAGACTAGCAATTTGTCTTTGGATGCGTTTTAACGGTTGCAAGCTTAAGCGCAAAATAATAATCTGTATGCCTAGCAGCAATGCTAATAACAGCAACGCAATCATTGAATAGCGATTCTGCAAGTTATCCATAATGACCAGGGAAGGGGATAAATTCTCTGCAACAGCAATTGTCACCGTCTGGCCTTGTATTTTATAGCCGGACACCAGCAAAATTAAGGGCTGCTGTTGAGGTCCAGTCCGGTACAGTTGCCGCGTTTCACCTGCAGTTAAATGTGGCATGGAAAAATCCTGATCCCACAGCGATCGAGAACGCAGCACATTATTTTTCAGGACAATACGAAAATATTGTCCTGAAAAAGGACGTAAATATACCGGCTCAATTTGCTTAGAGTTCAGACTAAGCTGCCCCTGTTGATCAATATTGATTGCCTGCAACAGGCTTTCGGCATCGTGCTGCAAGTGCATGGCAACATATTGTTCAGATAAATCTGCTATAGAGTGAGTCGTCACCTGCCATAATAGAAAAAAAACTATTATCAGGCTAACGGACAATCCCAGACTTAGTCGCAGTTGTAGAGACTTCATTGTATATGCTCGTTAAAAATATAACCTTGCCCCCGACGAGTTTCAAAATAATCTTTTCCCAGTTTTTTGCGTAAATGATTAACATATACTTCAATTACATTGCTGTCTTTATCTGAATTTAGATCATAGATCTGGTCGGTCAATTTTGATTTACTCAATATTTTGCCCGGATGTAACATGAAATAACGTAATAATTTGAATTCAAGACCGGTTAATTCAATAGCCGTATTGTCTGACAACGTTACTTGTTGGCGCTCTTCATTCAATAGCCAATCACCCACCTTTAAAATCCCGCCAGGCTGGTGATTTACACGTAGTATCAACGCATGGATACGGGCTAGTAATTCTTCAATATGAAAAGGCTTGGCCAGATAATCATCAGCACCGGCTTTAAAGCCATCTACTTTTTCATGCCAGGCATCTCTTGCCGTAAGAATAATAACCGGAAGAGAATTGCCTTTGGCACGCCAATTTTGCAAAACCATTAGGCCATTTCGTTGTGGTAAGCCAAGATCCAGTATAGCCAAAGCATAGATGCCTTCCTGACCCAAATATTCGGCTTCAATGCCATCCTGAGCTATATCAACAGAATAACCAGCCTTTTCCAGTGACTTCTTTAGTGTCTTGACCAGATCTATATCATCCTCAACCAACAGTAAGCGCATATTTAATGATCCTTTTGTTGCATTAGTAACTCTCCAGTAGTGGCATCCACTCTCAATTTCCAGATAACCCCTTGTCGATCAAGTAACTCTATTGCATAGATATATTGCTTGTGCTCAATTTTCAGTTCTACTTCCAGTACCTGGCCTGGATATTTTTTTGAGTACTGTTGCAGAATCATTTCCAGCGGTTTTATTTTGTCA
>CAYWLM010000216.1:0-2686 GCA_964459125.1 uncultured Methylomonas sp.
TAATGTTAGTATTCACACGTAGAGCTGGCTCGTCACCTCAAGAGGTGACGGAAATCAACCAAATCGTTAAACTTTTGTTGGCGGCTGGTGCTAACGTGAACTTAAGAAACACATCGGGGAGAACTGCGCTCATGTTCGCTGCCATAAAAGGAGATGCGCTGATAGTCGAACTTTTATTGAAAGCCGGTGCAGACAAGACAGTCCGTGATATTACGCAGAAAACGGCAATGGATTGGACAATAACCGAGAAACATTTCGAAGTCGCTTCACAATTGGAGTATTCTATATAGTGATTAGGGGGCAGTTAAAATAATACTCATTTTCCAAATCATAAATATAAACGGTCGCTTGTCAGCCAAAAGTAGACATTTAAACAAACAATTTTCAATCAAGACTGATCCTTTTGATGTCAAAAATTCGATATAAACTATTGGTTTACAAGCTTTTAAAATCATGATTAACTGCCATTAAAGCGTAGATGGGTATATTGAAAAAATTAAACAAATCAGTATATATAACTAGCCGGATTAAAGAGGATATTCATGTTTAAAAAAAGACTGTTTGGAGTTTTTACCCTAGTATGTTCGTTAACCCTCATTTCACTTACTGAGGTAACTTATGCCAAACCACGGACAGCAGGAATTCTCAAAAAAGAAATCAAGCTTGACCAGTTAGTTCTAAAGGCAGAACAGGACTATAACAAGACGATTATCGCTTTCAGAGCTTCGGACAATAAAAAGAAAACTGAAGAAATCAGGCAAAAAGCTGCAAAAATCAGCCAGCACCTGAAGAACCTATATCAAAAAAGAGTTGGCTTTATTGCCCATTTGAACAAGTCTGCAACCACTAAAAAACTCGCAACCTTCAATGAAATCGTTTTAACCACATTTTTATATGAATTTCGCACACGTCGAGTGGGTGGCTATGCAGAGCGTTCGTGGACGCGCGCTGATAAGCGGGACCTGAAAAGATGCCCTGATATCGTGAGCGACGGTGTGCTAAATCAATGGGCTCTGGGTCTGGCAGAAGCTAAACCCAGTTTATATGCTGATTCGCTCGCGCGCATCGTACAGGGTATGGAATGTTATTCTATGGCAGAAGCCTTGTCATTCAGCCGTGATCTGGTCATGGCCTATGAAAGCACACTGCGACGTTTTGGGCATAATAAAGAATTTTTAAGCCGTGCGCGGTCCTATTTGCTCTATTCAACGGCTAATCTCTTCATAATTGTTCAAGATATTACCAAAGCATACGGACCAACCCAAATGTACGAATTTATCAAGGCTCATCGATTGGCCCTGGGTGACGTTTTCATGGATCGCAACAGCCCGATTCATGTCGCGGGCTATTGGTTGTACGATATGAAACTGGACAGAATGGTTGCCGTGGGCCCTTTGTGTGAAAGTCTGAGATTCAAGAAGGTCGACAAAGCTACAGGAAATTGCATTTCCGCTACGGCCACTTTGGATGCATTGATTGACCCAAGACGTTTAGGACTCGCATCGTGTCTGCTAACCGACATGATCAGCCCGGTTTTTGATATTAAATTGGGTTATGTGTGCCAACGGGATGTCTGTTCTGAAAATGGTAAAAATATACCCGTAGTGCAACAAACAATTGACAACAAAAAGACAGCCTATGGTGTGCCTCTCGATTCCCTGCGTGAATCGCGAGATTGTCCAGAAGGTTCCAAAGGCGGCAGTTCTAATGCAGATATAGTCGGTTTGTTGGGGAATTTACAAAATTATATGGAATGCATTACCGAAACGCTGCTGGCCGAACAAAAAGGTCAGCAGGCATGTTTTGTTGCAGTTGTAAACCAGGGTAGAACGACCCGTTTCGGTTTTGCTCCAGCGCCTGTGGAAAACGACAATTGCAACGATCCGCTAATAAGAGGGCCGCGAGGTGATAAAAAATTACTAGACAAAATTTATAAGGGAATCAATGAAACCTATGAAGATTTCACTGAAGAACAACAAAACATTTTACTCCTTTACTTTAGAGACAATAAGTTCATAGATGACGAGAATCAATGCCAGAAAATCTGTGTAGAGCAAGATGAAAATGGTGATTATAATTTAATATATAACAGGGATTATGTACGTCAAACAGGTGAGGAAGAATTGAAAGTGGAAATAAACTTAAGTCTTTCTCAAATCGTTGCTGCAGAAACACCGGCACCGCCAGAACCACCAGAACCAGCGCCTGAACCTGAGGAAGACGACGATGATTTTTTCTGCTGGGCCTGGGAAGACAACTGTCCACCTGATGCAAGCGGTAATGAAGGCGGAGATGAATACTGCAGTCCTGATGTCGGTGATTGTAATAACTGCAGTGCGTTGTCCGGTGTACAACAGGCGATGCTGGACTGTTTTACAACCAATGATGAGGCCATCCCCTCGCGGCCCGGGTTGCCGGAGACCATTATGCCATTGCCATGGGACAACCCCGATGCCCCTGCCTGGGCGGCCTGCATGGAACAACAAGAAGGGCGAAATGAAGCCCTGGCCTGCTCCAATACTGATTGCGGAGAAGGGATAGAGTCCTCAATCGGTGAAAATGGTGAATGTGTCTGCCGTGCACCAGCAGTACTGGTTGGCAGGGACCCCGAACCCATCGACTGTCCGCAGGGTGCTTTTCCTGTCGTCGGACCGGGAGGTGTTCCTCTTTGTAGCGGGCCTGGTTT
>CAYWLM010000217.1:0-2682 GCA_964459125.1 uncultured Methylomonas sp.
ATTCTTCACTCAAGGCGACTTACTATGTACCAACAAATAATGGATTATTTTCGTGAAGGTCTGTGGCTACAAAAGGCTGGAACAGAAAAACCAAAATTAAAGGCGTATATTGTCCGTTTGTTAAAAATATTCACCCTCTCCGCACAGGCTTTTATTACAGATAATGGATCCTTAAGGGCTTCGGCATTAACGCTATATTCACTATTATCCGTCGTTCCCGTTATCGCCATGCTTTTTGGCATAGCCAAGGGTTTCGGCTTTGAACAATTATTAGAACAACGCCTATTAGAGCAAGTACCCGAACAAAATGAGCTGATAGAAAAATTTTTTGATATGGCAAAACAACTCTTAGACTCGACTAAGGGAGGGGTAGTCGCAGGGTTTGGTGTAGCCCTTCTTTTCTGGACAGTGCTTAAAGTCATTAGTAATATCGAGGAATCATTTAATCATATCTGGAGAGTAGAAAAGCCACGGGCACTGGCGCGAAAACTGAATGACTACCTCTCAGTGATGTTACTAGCACCTTTATTAATGATTGCAGCAAGCAGTATCAGTATCTATGTACAAACTCAGTTAGCTTCACTCATTAGTGCCATAGCTTTACCGGGCACGATCATCGCATTAAAACTACTCAGCTATTTACCAATACTCATTTTATGGGGTCTATTTAGCTTTGTGTTTATTTTTATGCCCAATACTCCGGTGAGTTATCGTTCAGGATTATTTGCCGGTATTATTTCAGGCACTACCTACTTTATAGTGCAATCTTTATATGTCTCATTACAAATCGGGGTGACCAGTTATAATGCGATTTATGGTAGCTTTGCCGCGCTCCCCTTATTTTTGGTATGGCTGCAGATTACCTGGATAATTGTGCTTATAGGATCCGAACTTTCTTTTTTTCATCAAAATTTAGCCTACTATCAATTTAACCAGCATATAAAAAACCTGAATTTCGTATCCAGAGTGGCACTTGCCGAGCAGATTATGCACTGGATTATAGACCGATTTAAACAATTTAATAAATCACCCTACTCCGCTGAAGAACTGAGTATGCAATTACAACTACCTATTTCTATAGTGCAACCCATTATTTCTGAGCTAGTCGACTGTCAACTACTATCGCGATTAGACCGCGCTGACAATCTGCCAGCCGGCTATCAACCCGCGCGTGATACTAGCTTACTCTGTGATAAAACAATTAGTGAGGCATTAAAAAATAATGGGGAGTCTTATGCTGTTGTGCATAATCAAGTGTCATTCTAAGCTCAGTTTTCCCTGAAAAATATTAACCATGGTTGCAGTCCATAGCTTAATTCCCTAACTAATTTCATAACAGACACCACTAACCTTTTATGATAAGGGCTGTATATATTGTGTACTAATATTGCAGATCAATTTTTGGTGTTTGCTGAAACAGCTATGCGGTATTGGCAACCAAGAGGTAAATACCGTCTATGTTACGAGGCAGATTTTTTGAAGTTAAAACGATTGTTCTTATTTAGAAAATAAAGCCTTCCTGCTTTGATTTAGGAAGGCTTTATACTTTTACTTACCTAACACATCCTTACGTGTACTTTCTGCAATCGCCGCTGCTTGAGCAATCAGATTATCGGGCACACCCAGTTCTGTCATAGTAGCGCCTAAGTTCTCCATTACCGCATCAAAATGTGAATTATCTAGACCCATTTTAACTAAATGCGCGTGTACCGTGCGCATATCCCCACCGGTATAATTATTAGGTCCACCAAATGCCATGGTAAAAAAAGCTTTCTGTTTGGCAATCTGTTCTTCCATATTAGTTTTATCAAAAAAACGATTGATGCGATGATCAGCTAACACTTTACGATAAAATAATTCAACTGCAGCATCAACCGCTGCTTCACCGCCAATTTGATCATATAGACTTGCTTCTACTTCACTCATTAACTATCCTCTCTATTATTGTTATATTTAATTACTGCAAAAGGATAGTATCAAGTATGTGCTGACTATGCAATTGCAGAAATCTTTAAAATCACATTCAAAGTTAAGCGACTTCGATATCATGATTAATAAACCTAAATAATACCAGTACTGTCGTTAATTTTCACTTCTTTGCATGCAAATTCTTTCCGTCTATTGCTAATTCAGGCTGGGATTCCGGCATCATAGTTTCAGCAAAACTATTTTCCCGATACTCGAACCACTCTCAAGTTGTTTATGTACGGCCATAATGTTTTCTACGGATAACTGCCCATAGATTTCCTTCAAAGTCGTTTTAAGCTTCCCAGCGTCAACTAAGCTGGCAATTTCATTCAATATCTCATGCTGTTCAACCATGTCAGCTGTTTTGTACATGGAACGGGTAAACATAAACTCCCAGACAAAACCCGCGCTTTTAGTTTTTAATTTATCAAGATCATGATTTTGTCTGGTTTCGACTACACTACAAATCATTCCCTGAGGAGCTATTAATTGCATCATAGACTGCATGTGAGTATCAGTATTATTAAGGCAAAGAATATAATCAGGTGCAGCAAGCTCGTTTTGATTATACTGCTCCGGCATATCTTGATGATGGTTTAGCACTTTATCGGCCCCCAGAGACAGACACCACTGACGACTTTCTTCCCTTGAGGCTGTAGCAATCACATTTAACCTGGCAACCTGTTTAGCCAGTTGAATGGCAATAGAACCCAC
>CAYWLM010000218.1:0-2676 GCA_964459125.1 uncultured Methylomonas sp.
AAATTTTCTTCTGTGCCCATGTACAGACATTTACAGAATTCAGCATCGGCATAAGCATAATAGACAATACCAAATTTAATATGGGTGATGATCGTTCTCTGTTGCATTGATTTAATATGCGCTAGTTTTTCGGGCGTATCTGCGTATTTAACCATGAATCCAGCCGCAGCTAGCTTGTTTTCAGTGCTTGTTGCATCACTTTTTTCAATCATTGCACAACCAGATAGCATGGTTCCAATAATTAAAATCATACCCGTTGTTTTTAACATATATTTTTGCATATTTTAATCTCCTTATTAATGTTTTAGGATATAGAGCTGTAATCAACCCTACGAAAAAATATAGCCTAACTCACTCTATATAGCAATAATTTTAGGGCGCGTAGACTCGTTTAATTAAGAGATTAACAGCCATTCACATGTATTACTCTCATACGGTAAGGGTTTAATAAAGCAGGACTCTTAGTCATGACTGATTTACAATAGCAATAAAATTGAATATGAGCACAGGCAGCTAAAACCTAATTACACTCTAGAATTGAAACAGAATTTGACGGGGGTAGTACTTAAAAATGACTACATGTATTTAACGTACTGCTCACATTTTATTGTTGCATTAAGTGCTATTAGTCGCAGGGTAGGGGGCTGATCTAGTCCCTGAAGAGAAATCGATAAAAATCATTGCGCATTTTTTATTAGTAGCTGGTGTTTTTTGCTAAGGATTCAGGTTTTAATAATATCCGCATAAATTCGCACGTTTAAATAATTAAAAAGACCGTCATTCCTATCTGTTTTTAGCATGAATCTTGATATTTACAGACTAGATCCCCGCTAAAAAACTGCGGGGATGACGAGTTTTATTAAATCGTCATCCCTAAAACCGGTGTGCCCTTATTGCAAAGAATTACATATTATGAGTGTCAGCAATAATGCTTGAATATACAGATTATATAAAAATCTTTATCGGTTTATTAGCGGTGCTCGATCCTCTGGCGGCAGTCCCTATTGTCGTCGCACTGACACCAGGAATTAGACACGAAGAACTAAAGAAATTAGTGCATACCGTCATCTTTTCTGTGTTTACTATCCTGGTAGTTGCATTGTTTATAGGCGAATACTTACTGATTTACTTCGGTATCAGCATTAATTCATTCCGGGTTTCTGGTGGCATTTTACTGATGATGATGGCTATTTCCATGTTGCACGGAAAAATCAGCGAAACACTGCAGACCGAACAGGAAATGCATGAAGGAGAGACTAAAGAATCTATCGCAATCGTACCCTTATCAATACCCTTATTAGCTGGACCGGGAGCCATCAGTTACATCATACTGTATGCTTTTAGAGGAGCCGATATACATCATTATCTGATGATGGTACTGGTAATCGTTCTGGTAGTGATGATTTTATGGGGCGTGTTATTCAGTGTGCCCTGGCTAAGTAGGCATATCAGTCGTACAGGCATCAATGTATTTACCCGTTTAATGGGCTTGATTATTGCTGCTTTAGCGGTTGAATTCATTGCTAATGGTTTAAAGGGCTTATTCCCGGTATTGGCGACTGGACTCTAAATAATATAAGAAAATAACCAGTCCGACATTCAACATAGATACTTCGCGCGGTCACGACTGCGCGAAGTATAACAGGCTAAACGCAGTTCAATTTTGTTGCGCAGGTTTTAGTCCGCTTTCTTGATTTTACGGATTACCCACTTTTCAATTTCTACTAGTGGTAACACTGAAAAGGCAACCAGAGTAATCCATAGCCAATGATCCAGGCTAATTGATACTGTATGAAATAGAGTTTGCATGACAGGCAGGTAGGTAAAGGCAAGTTGAAACAGTAGCAATAAAACCACGGCGAACAATGTGTAGCGATTACCTGCAAAGCCTTCTAAATTTATAATGGATGCTTCGATTTTGCGCGAATTAAACAAGTAGAAGATTTCAAACATCACCAGTGTATTAACGGCTACAGTACGCGCATGTTCAATGGTTTCGCCATGCATGCGTTCCCAGAGAAACAAACCAAAAGTACCCGTCACAATAATCAATGAAACAAACACAATACGCCAGATCAATAATGGCGTGAGCAAAGGCTCCTTGGCATTACGTGGCGGGCGCTGCATTACATTTGCTTCAGATGGTTCAAAAGCCAATGTTAATGCCAATGTGACTGCGGTGATCATATTTACCCAGAGAATTTGCACTGGGGTGATGGGTAGCATTTTGCCCATTAGAATAGCAGCTATAATTATTAACGCTTCACCACCATTAGTCGGCAGGATAAATAAAATAGCTTTTTTTAAATTATCATAAACAGTACGCCCTTCCATAACTGCATATGCCAGTGAGGCAAAATTATCATCTGCCAACACCATTTCCGCAGCTTCTTTAGCCGCTTCAGTACCTTTTTTACCCATAGCGGTACCCACATCGGCCCGTTTTAGTGCGGGAGCATCATTTACGCCATCACCGGTCATGGCAACAATATGACCATTAGCCTGCATGGCTTTAACCAGACGTAATTTATGCTCTGGGCTGGAGCGGGCAAAGATATTAATTGTATTCACACTTTGCTGTAATTCTTTATCGGACAAGGCTTCAATTTCATGCCCTGATAATACCTCAGCACCTGGGGCAATTAGTCCCAGTTGTGCACCAATAGCGGCTGCCGT
>CAYWLM010000219.1:0-2675 GCA_964459125.1 uncultured Methylomonas sp.
GTCTGCTCGCGTAATTTATCCAGTAAATGATGGTCAAACATTTCGCGCAATTCTTCGCGTGTCTGATAAGTATCGGCATATAGAGCCTGAAAACCACCAATATCACGCATAAACCCTTCTAATTTACGCGTAGTTTCTTTGGCACTAAAATTAGCTACGTTAGGCTCACCATAAATCCCGACATCAACAAACATTTGTTCATTGGCTAATGGATTAACCATACCTCGAATTGGTGTTTCAATTACACGCATAGGACAGAGCCATAAAGGATAAAAATTAACTTGCTGATGAAAATAGCTTAGCGATTTATCCAAGGTACTGATTGGTAATAAGAAATCCTGGTCCATATGATGAGTATCATATAATTCATGAATTGCGTCTGTTTCAGTCAGTTTTATTAAAGAAATTTCAGGCGGTGACATCCAGCCTAGCAGGTAGCGAAACCAGGTGCTGTTACCAAAAGGGACGATTTGAGCCATTTCCCAGAAAAAAGAACGCGTATGTCGGTGATAATAATGACGCAATGGTACATATTCTTCCTGTTCTTTGTCCTGCTTCAAGATGTTATGCACATGCTCATAAAACCAGGGTTTCCAGAAGTTATTCAATGCATTTTTGGTTTTTCCAGCAGGCACTTTATCGGCAAAGTTACCCAGCATTAATACGCCATCTTGTTCGGAATACATTAGGCCTTCTATAAAATCATACGCTTCATCAAATGGTTTTAATGATTCTTCTGTAAAGCGCGCTACAAAAGCTTGTTTGTCGTTATAGGGGATATAAGTGATATGCACAAAATCTTTACTCGGTACAATTTTAATTTCTGCACAGACTAAAAAGCCAAGAGAACCATATGACCAGGGGATCGCATAATAGAGTTCGCTATTTTCTTGTTTTGAACATTTAATCAATTCACCATCAGCCGTGACCACTTCCAGACTTTCACAGATATGCTGAAATAGGCCATATTTATGCGAGCTGGATTCAATGCCAAAACCGTTAATTAGTCCTCCGACAGTCAAAGCATCTAATTCAGGAACTACAGCTAAAGACCAGCCTAATGGCTTTAACATTGCTGATATTTGGCCCATATTCGCCATAGGTTCAACGCGCACCGTGCCTTTTTCTGCATCAATTTCTAAAACATCCATTAAGCTGACAGCAACTTGATAATGTGTTTTTTTATAATTTCCCTGTTTCAGAGACATTGCTTGCCAGCCAGGCCTGGCTGTACACATGGGAATATTGCCACCGGTTTTCAGTTGCCAATCTTTGACTTGTTGCTGAATTTTGCCTACTTTATCTGCATGTTTTTCCGGGGCGCTATTTAACCAGAATACCAGGCGATTACGGGTACCCATATAGACTTTAAAAAAAATCGAAGCAGGGAGTACAAATAGAACAACAAATATCCCACGATATTTGATCAAAAAATCCAGCATGACTTTTATCCTGATTATTATTTAGGTGGTAAAGTGATAGAAAATAGGTTTTGGCGATGTATTATCCTAAAAAATTATGGTTTAGGCTATCTCTGAGGAAGTAAAAATCTACTATATACAGAGCTATATCACCACGATGCAATTCCTGCCTTTCTGCTTTGCTTGATACATTGCAGAATCAGCAGCACCGATGATTTTGTCAGAGCTATTAAATTCTTGATGATATAGGCTGACACCTATGCTGATGGTGATTCTATGTCCATGAAATTGTTTGCTAAGGATCTTTCCTTGTTGCTCAACTTCCAGCCTGATCCGCTCGGCATAACTGTAGACCCCTTGCTGGTCAGTATTTTGCAGGACAAATACGAATTCATCTCCACCATAGCGGCCGATGAAATCACTTGGCCTAGTCAGGGAACGCATGATTTGAGCAACTATTACCAGTGCTTCATCGCCAACTTGATGACCGCAGTTATCATTAAATTTTTTGAAATAATCAATGTCTATAAACCCGACTGCAATCTGACGTAGTTGTTGCAGACCTAATTTAAAGGTGTTGTTTAAAAACTCTGTTAGCATTTGGCTATTTGATAAACCAGTGAGTGAATCAAGTTCTGCCCTGTTTTTTTGCTGGAGAAAGCATTGTGCATTAGCCAGGGCAATACCTAGTTCATGGATAATAGGTGCAATATAGGTGATGGATTCTGGCGCTATTGACCTGTCACTAGAGTGGTTATCTGCATAAAGCAGAGCCACAAGCCGATCATTGCTTACGATTGGTAAAAGCAGAAAATCAGCAACATTAAGTGGCTCAAGAAGTATATTATTTTCCGGAAGACTGTTGTTAATAATAACAGCTTTACGTTTACGTAAATTTCTTAAATGGATATTGGGTAAAGCATCTATCTGTATTTTGAAATGTTGCAAGAAGCTATTTTGCAGTGATTCTGGCCAAGTATAAGTTGTTTCCAGACTACGCTGTCTGGGGTTGATATTCAGCATGATTAAGCGGTCAAACTGAAAATCGTGCTGAATGGCAGCCAGGGTAGCAGGGATTATTTCATCTGGATTAAGGCTTTTGTGTGGAATGGTCAAGCTGCTTATAGATATATTACCTGGTAAACAATAAGACTGTTTATTGTGTGAACTGAATAAAATGGCAGATTGAACTAAAGAGGCACGTAATTTATAGAGATTTGGAAATTTGATATTAAAAAATGCGCAAGTATTTTG
>CAYWLM010000220.1:0-2667 GCA_964459125.1 uncultured Methylomonas sp.
TGAGGCGCCCAAAAATGGAAGTAATTTTGATGAGTTCTTGGACAGCCTCCTAGGGCCAGTCCAGCAGCCATGAGTTAAATAAGCCAAAAACTGACCTGGTTTTCTGAGTCGGGGAAAGGTTTGATTCTGCATTAGTGTAAATATTAATATGCCGTTCAGGGAGTAAGAAATGTCTCTATGTTACAAATTGATATTTTCTTAACAAAGGAAATGTTGGTTACCAAGACAGGGTTGTTGATTTTCGGCCTGACAAATCAGCACTCTGCCTCTTAAATTCCTTCCGTATTTAGCGTTCTTGTATAAGTTTTCTGAATAATAAACGCATCATTACTGGCTCTATGCCGGGTTAAGCTGAGTTCTGCAATAACCTGGTTTTTAGTCTTATGCCAGATAGCCATTTGCTGTTCATTGAGGATATATTCCAGGGCACTGATAGTAAATGTTTTGTCTATTCTTGCCGCATAAAAGAGTTCGATCAACCAGGGTTTATCAACAACCCAGCCATCGCTATAAACTGTTTTGCCGTCCAGAAACTGATTAAGTTCATTGGCAACCTGATTAACTGAGTTACCTTTTTTTTGTAATAATTCTCGGCTAATATGATGATTTTGTTCAGCCTGGTCACTCCAGTATGTCCAGCTAGCTACCGGCTTGATTAAACTACAATATTTTTCACCCGTACCCAGAACGATACCTATTTCTATGGGGTAACTTGACTTGTCAAAGCCCGAGGCTTCAATATCGATAATATTCGGGATCATTGCATGGTTGCTTTTTTATGCTCTTTTGAAAAATGAGTGGGTAAATTATAATTAACAGTGTTTATAAGGGCTGAGGATGAAATAAAAACCGAAACTGGCGTAGGATTTTTGTTCAGTTTCAAGGCCTGAAAATAGGCGCATAGCAAGCTACGCAACTATTTTTAAAACGCAGAAACTGGGCAAAAAGACCAGTCAGTTTTGGGTTTTATAAAATTCTAAGTCCTAAGTCACCTAAATTCATATATCTCATGATAACAGAACTATTTCAACAAGCACTCCATATTGATTAACCTTGGCTGGTTAAATCCATTGATTTTAATGCTGAAGAAAAACGCCTTGATATATAGATAGATTTTAAGCAAGGAAGTACTTTTTCAGATCTTGATGCTGGTGGTAACGAAGTAAAGCAGTATAAGGCTTATGATACCGTTCAACAAAGTTGGCAACATTTAAATTTTTTGAACATGAATGCCATTTACATGCGTGAGTCCCTGAATTAAACGTGATGATGGAAAGGTACGACTCATACCTATACACTCTGGAAAGGCAAGGTTTCAGGGTTTACACTGCTGTTTGAAGTGTTATTAATTAATAAAAAGTAAACCCCTAGCTCTGCCAGGGGACTATTAAAGTTTGACAATTCCGGGAATCATTGTGAATCTCCTAATCTGTGAACCACCTAAAGTTCAATAGATGAGGGAAAACACAATGAATACAGTAAAAAGTTTAAACTATACGAAATGGGAATGTAAATATTATATCGTTTGGATTCCTAAATATCGTAGAAAAAGTATTTACAAAGAATTGAGGCCGTACCTTGGAGATCTTCTTAAGGAATTGGCCTCACAAAAGGAGTGTGCAATTGAAGAGGGACATTTATTTTACATTCATAAGGTTAAAACCGTTGTCTGTAACTTCTCATTATCCACTGGCAGCGGCCGCACGAATGACTTCCGATAACGGAGGAATCCCTTCTAACTTCAGTAAGCGACTTTTTAAATAATCCCAAAATGATAGGCCATGCTTTCGACAGGTCTTTTTTAGACTGGCAAAAGTATCCCTAGCTTTCCGTCCTGCATCACTTCGCGTACTCCCGCTGATTTTTCGTTTCTTGACGTAATCCCTTATATCCCGTTCGCTTAGATTGTTATGAAGTGGAAGGTAGGGTTTATCGAGTACACGAAGGAGTTCATGTTGATTTTTCCCCATCCGCCCGAGAGCCTGGTTAAGCGTTTCGTAACAGGTTTTGGTACTGCATAAAAGTTGAAAGCGTTGCCTGATGTTATCCGCCTGTTCGGTGACAGGCTTAAGTTTATAGGCTTTCAGGTCATGGTAAATCGACCAAAGCTGGTCGCGTGCGTTATCGACTGCCTTGGTATGGCTGTCACTTAAAGGAATCAGGCGATTAATCACTCGTTCGGCATGGATCCAGCACAAGGCATGATCAAAGACGTTAAACTGCCCTGCATCATCACTGATAATTGAAAAGTCAGAGGAAATGCCTTGATCTAGCAGCCCTCCCATCAAAACACCTTCCGTGACTATTTTTCTGTGCCGAGGTTTAACGATGCCTTGCTGATCCAGCCATTCGCACCAGTCAGGTGCCGTGTTAATGCAGACACTGATATTTTCCAGTGTCGCCAATATTACAACAGACAGCTTATTTTGTGCCATGTATTCAATGGCACCTGTGTTCAATGTATAAAGCGTTGTTTTGCCTTGTGATAGACAGTTTAAAAAATTGATTCTGCTTTTACTTTCTGTACTACTGAACCAGGCAAAAAAATCATTGCCAATATGTGTGCAATAGCCATTTTGCCCTTTATGCCGTGCGCCAGTATCATCTGTATGAATATATTTAGAAACGGATAATCCCATCTTCAGTAATTCATCTTTTTCGGCATGA
>CAYWLM010000221.1:0-2644 GCA_964459125.1 uncultured Methylomonas sp.
ACGGTTCAGATTGTGGCTCGCTTCGCGATCACAATCTAACCTTGTTCGTTATACAAAAAATGACTGACTTCACTTTCAAAAATGGAATATAATGTGTTTCTACGACTATACACAACAATAATGTTGGGAATATGATTCCAGATTTTAATGGCAGCGGCAACTTACCCAAGGGTATTCACTATGCCACGCTAAATGAGATAGTAGCACAATTTGGTTACAACCCTAAAAGAGCTTGGTTAATTGGCGGGGAGTCGCTATTTTTGCGAAAGCTTGTTCGTGGGCTTCCTGCCCTAACAAGCAGCAAAAAACTACGCGACCACTATTGCCTTCGGCTGCCTCGATTCGTCCTGCGTACGTGCCGCTACGTCACATCATCGTATACTCGATGCTGACTCCGCAGCACTTCCACAAATGACTTTACGCCATGTCGTAATGCTTTGTATTTTTCCTCCACCTGCGCTCACGCACAGACTCCGGAAAAACACCCAGCCCTATGGCTATCGAGGACTAAAAATCTTCACTTCGCTAAGCTCCGTTTCCAGGATTTTCAGCGATGGATTAAAACTTCTGATAAATAGTTTACAAAAAGCAAATTGTCAGTTGGTCTATATTGATGGGAGCTTTATTACCACTAAAAAGGTGCCGGGTGACTATGACTTATGTTGGAGTTTGGTTGATGTTAAAGAAAACCAGTTAGATAAAGTTCTTCTCGATTTTTCTACTGAAGGTCGAGCAAAGATGGAACAAAAATACAGAGGTGATATTTTTCCTGCAGAATTACCTGAAGGAGGTTCAGGTAAATTGTTTGTTGATTTCTTCCAGACTGACAAACATACAGGTGAAGGTAAGGGAATTTTAGCGATAAATATTGGAGATTCATTATGATTAAAAATAGCAAGCAACTAGCTTTGACTAAGAAAAGGATTGAGGAGTTCACTTCAACCATTTCACAATTACAATCAGAAACTTCTAAATTTTCACCATTATTAGCAAAAGCTCAAATAGATGCTTTAGCTTGTCAGAGAGACTTATTAATAGAACAAGCTGAAGAATATGAAAGCCTCCTTTCTGGGGAGTTTGCTATTTTTGATGTTAATAATATTGCAGACTTACCTAAAGCCCTAATAATGGCAAGAATTTCTTTAGGCCTGACACAAAAAGATTTATCAGAAAGGCTTGGTATGAAAGAGCAGCAAATTCAGAGATACGAAAATACTGAATATGGCTCTGCTAGTTTTACAACGTTAGTATCTATCGTAGAAGCTCTAGACTTAAAGGTTACTGAAGATGTATTTTTACCAAAAGACTCTAGAGAGAAAAATATTCTCTTAGAGAAACTTAGTGATGCTGGGTTAGATAAAAGCTTTATAGAGAAAAGAATTTCCCCTAGAGACCTTAACCCTTTTGATTATAGCTCTTGGGTTGAAAGAACTACGGAACGTTTAAACGTAATTTTTGGCTGGACAAAAAATTTATTATTGGGTGATTCTCCTTTGGTAATTGGAAGAGATGCATCAATGGTTGCTAGATTTAAAATGCCAGCAGGGGCAAACGAACTGTATGCTAGCGCATATACACAATATGCTTATTCTTTGGCCAATATAATTGCTTTAAATTGTAAACTGGATAAAAAAGAAATTTCATCGGATGCTGAAATAGTTAAAAATGGAATCATTGAGAAGTATGGTGATATTAATTTTGAGGCGGTTCTTAGTTATGTAACCAGCCTTGGTATTCCAGTAATTTCTTTAAATGATTCTGGTGCTTTTCATGGGGCAACATGGAGAATACAAAACAGAAATGTGATAGTTTTAAAGCAAAAATCAAAGCATACATCTAAATGGATGTTTGATTTGTTACACGAACTCTATCATGCTAGCCAGTCTCCCGAATTAGAAGAGTTCTCTGTTGTCGAATTGAGTGAAACGAGTAAAGAACGAAGAGGTGATGAAGAAGAAATTCAAGCTAATGAATTTGCATCTAAAGTCCTTCTTGGAAAAAATGCTGATAGTTATATCGAAGCATGCTTCAATAAAGCACAAGGAAAAATAGCATGGTTGAAAAATTCAGTTATTCAAGTAGCAACAGCAAATAATTTAAATTGCGGCGTATTAGCTTATCAAGTTGCAAATAAATTAGAAATTATGTCTAAAGCTCAAGGTAATAAGACTAATTGGTGGGGGGCTGCAAATAATTTGCAAACGGACAATTGTGACCCTAGTTTATTATGCCAAGAAATATTAATGTCGCAGATGCAACTTGATCAGCTTGATGACACTAGCAGAGAGTTAATTGAGCAAGCTTTCTCATAATAAAACAAACATACTAGCTTTTTGTATAATGCCGAGTTGACAGGCGATTTTGCCTGATAATGGATACGGAGTATCTGATTATCAGGCATAAATCGTCCTGTCGAACGTTTGGTTCTCAGGGAGCGGAGCGACCTGAGGGCCATACGTTCGACAGGTTCCCTGTCAACTCGGCATTCTCAGGGTGCGTAGCGCAGCGGAGCGCCCTGAGAACGACCAAATCAGATGCCGTTTAAAGAGGCAGGGCTTTTGCGATAGCAAAAGGCATGACGCTTTAAACGGTCAGCTGGATTTTTTGGTTGGACGAAGCCGCTATCGCGGAGAAAAACAGCGCA
>CAYWLM010000222.1:0-2594 GCA_964459125.1 uncultured Methylomonas sp.
AGGACATTAACATTGTTGTCATAGATGATGAGTTTGTTATTCGGGAAGCGTTAAATCTGTTACTGGAATCCGCGGGATTTAATAAAGTTAAAACTTATGATTCGGCTAAGACATTTCTAGAAAATTTTGACCCTGAACGGCCAGCATGCCTGATTCTTGATTTGCACATGCCTTATATGAGCGGGCTTGAACTCCAGAATGTGCTGGCGGAAAGATGTGCTGCAATGCCTATTATCTTTATCAGCGGACATGCCGATATTCCGGTTTCTTCGCAAGCATTTAGAGCTGGCGCTGTGGATTTTTTTGAAAAGCCGTTTGATAATGAAGCGTTATTAGAGCGCATTAATGAAACAGTTGATAAATTATTGCTTAACTGGCCTGAAGCGCAAGAAAAAAAACAGATACTCGAACGGTATGGGAGATTAACGGAGCGCGAGCAGGAAGTTTTCATGCTCATCGTACATAATCATTCTACTAAAGAAGTCGCTAAAATTCTGGAAATTAGTCATCGTACTATTGATACCCATCGTGCTCATATTATGGATAAAATGCAGGCTGACAGTCTTAATACACTTATCATAATGGCAATGACTGGCGGGTTAATATAAGTCTTAGATTCAACTAATAAGTGCAATTATGTGTGGAGTGGGTTGAAAATATAGATTACCCCAACTCAAAAGTCGTAATGGCGAAAATTTTCTCATCAGCCAGGCAAGGTTGGCCTTTTAAATACATGCGGCCTGTGTTGAATACTTCCTGCATTTTAAGTTGCACAACCAGGCGTTTAGCCGCCGGGTTAATATCTGTAATGTCAAGAAATATGGCATCACCAACAATATCTTGTTGCAAGTCAGTCAATAAGTACTTGGCAATAGCAAAACTATCGGCAAATAAAGGCCCGATTTTATGGCCTTCTATGCATTTCCGGCGTACAGCGTAACCCATTAACTTACCTTGCTTGATATAAGCTATCGCTCGCGAGTCCTCCTGTTTAATCCATGCCTGTAAAAATGCATCACGTGGTGCGGGAAAACAAAGACGATCATAGGCTGCGAGATCAGCAAAATTAATGTCTGATAATGCAACTATGGCGATTTGATCTAGGCTGCCCTGGCGTGCAACACCTTGATAACGCATATTATGATAAGCCAGTTTATAACCAATACGTTCATAAATGCTAATATTTTCCACAACGCCATCTATCCCGGCATTACGCGTATCAACATAGCGTAAACGTTCTTGCGTCAATTGCAAGCCATAGCCTTGGCCACGAAAATCAGGGTGGACGATATATAGGCCGCAGAAAGCAAAGTTCTGGTCATAGCACACAGCGCTGCCAACTGCGATTATCTGGTCATCCAGTTCACCGACAAAAAATCCATTTGGATCCGCCTGATAAAATGTTTCTGCATCATGTAAGCCCGGGTTCCATCCTTCTTCTATTGCCCAGTCTATTGCTATATGTAATTCATCAGCCTGCATACGCCGTATATGATAGGTGTTTTCCATGTATTAATCTCTAGTTGTTCGATAAGGATGTTGCTGATACCAGTGCTGGGCGATTTGTTGCCGGGTACATATCCATATATCCGGGAAGTCTGCCAGATAATCCAGAAACCTGTGTAGTACTTCTGCCCGCCCCGGATGGCCACTGATTCTAGCATGAAGGGCAACAGTCATCATTTTAGGTGATTTTTCACCTTCACGATGCAAGCAGCGCACTGAGTTGATTAAATAGTCCAGGAAATCTTCGCCGGACATCCAGCCAGGTGTTAAATAATACTTTGCATCATTGACATCAAAGCTATAGGGAATAATTAAATGCGGCAGATCATTGACTATTTGCCAGTAGGGTAGGTCGTCGGCATAACTTTCAGAGTCATAACGTAAGCCTGCCGCCTGCAATAACTGCCTAGTTTGCTGGCTTTTACGCCCAGTATACCATCCCCAGGGTATTTCCCCTGTGTAATGTTTAATAATAGCCAGTGTTTTTTTGATATGTTCGCGTTCCAGCTCAGGATCAAATTGACGATAATCAATCCAGCGATAACCATGTCCGGCAATTTCATGTCCCTGTTGGGCAAGATGCCGAGCAAGCGGGGGATTTTTTTCTAAAGCCATGCCACATACCCAGGTGGTGATGGTAATTTGCCGTTGTTCAAACAGGTCAAGCAAGCGCCACACGCCACGACGCGAACCATATTCAAAAATAGATTCGCTAAATAAATCACGTTGTCCTGGCATAGACTCGCGCATTGCTAATTCAGTTAAATAATTTTCCGAACCTACATCGCCCTCTAATATGTTGCGTTCAGCACCTTCCTCGATATTAATTACGAAATTAATTGCTAAGCGTGCATTGTTCGGCCACTGTGGGTGTGGTGGGTGGTTAGCATATCCAATTAAATCACGGTTTATATCAGGCATGATTGTTTCTGTGATTTAAGGCTGGGGTGCATTTGTGTACATACCGATATGCAAATTCTGTCTGTCGTGTGCCTAGTACCCTGCCATAGTGAGATGATTGTAAATTTGTAGTTAGGCATATAAATAATAACAAGCCGCTGTGGCTGCAATAATACCCACCAGATCAG
>CAYWLM010000223.1:0-2556 GCA_964459125.1 uncultured Methylomonas sp.
CCCAAGCAGTTTTTGCCTCTGGTTTCAGATAAAACCATGGTACAGGAGACAGTACTGCGTTTAGAGGGTCTGGAGCATTTAAAGGCCCCTATTGCTGTTTGTAATGAAGTCCATCGGTTTATGATGGCTGAGCAATTACGGGAAATTGATGCTCAGCCAGAAGCTATAATTTTGGAGCCTGTAGGTAAAAATACTGCACCGGCAGTAGCCTTGGCTGCATTAGCGGCAAAAAATCCTGATGCTATCTTGCTAGTGCTACCGGCTGATCATGTTATCGAAGATATTCCTGCTTTTCAGCAAGCCGTAATTAAAGCAGGGCTATTGGCAGAACAAGGTTATCTGGTAACTTTTGGTATTGTACCGACTGCTGCGGAAACAGGTTACGGGTATATTAAACGATCTGCTGAAAATATTGCAGATGCCTACAAAGTGGCTGAGTTTGTTGAAAAGCCAGACGCAGTGGTTGCCAAAGCTTATGTCAACAGTGGAGAATATTACTGGAATAGCGGTATGTTTGCTTTTAAAGCAGGACGATATCTGGAAGAGCTGGAAAAATTTTCACCGGAAATGCTAGCTGCCTGTCGTTTGTCTTTTGCAGGTGCACTGACTGATGTAGATTTTGTGCGTTTGAATAAAGATGCTTTTATGCAGTGCCCATCAGACTCGATAGATTATGCAGTCATGGAAAAAACCGATAAAGCAGTGGTGATACCTCTAGATGCCGGCTGGAACGACGTGGGTTCCTGGTCCGCATTGTGGGACGTGCGAAAAAAGGATTGTTTTGGTAATGCCTTATCAGGCGATGTCATCGCAATAGACACAGAGAACTCTTTTATTCACTCGGGAAATAAACTAGTCGCCGCAATTGGCGTTCAAGATATGATCATTATTGAAACGGATGATGCAGTGATGATCGCCCCTAAAGACAGAGTACAGGAAGTTAAAAAAATTGTTGCGCTATTAAAAAATGATAAACGCGCTGAAGCTGATTTACATCGTAAAGTTTATCGTCCATGGGGATATTATGATTCTGTGGATAGTGGTGAGAGGCATAAAACCAAGCACATAGTGGTAAAACCGGGTGCTAAATTATCGGTACAAAAACATCATCATCGCGCAGAACACTGGGTTGTTGTCAAAGGAACAGCCATAGTAAGCAAAGGCGATGAAACAATACTACTCTCTGAAAATGAGTCTACCTATATTCCACTTGGTGTGATACATAGTCTGGAAAATCCTGGTGTGATTTCCCTGGAAATGGTTGAAGTACAATCGGGCAGTTATCTGGGCGAAGATGATATCATTCGCTTTGAAGATAAATATGGTAGAACGTAACAATACACTGACTAAAAATATGATTGAAAAATCACTCTAAAAATGTTTGAATAAGCATTTATTAATATAACCAGCAGATTTGAGAAAGGACTCTTTTCACTAGTTTTTTCCCCGAATTATTTAAGTCATAGCTTATGATTACTTATAAAATCAGCGTAAGCGATGACTTCAGTGCCTTTTTCTTTAAACTCTCGACAGTACTCAATTATTATCCAAGATGCTAGAAGTGAAAAATTTGTTTTGCGAACGAGACGAACGAGTATTGTTTGCAAATTTCTCATTTCAGATCAATGCCGCTGAAGTGGTACAGATTATTGGTCAGAATGGTAGTGGAAAAACCACATTATTGCGTATTTTATGTGGCTTATCAGATGCCTATACCGGCGAAATATATTGGCATGGAGTTGCTCTTGATGCCGAGCGTGAACAGTATTTTCAGGCGATGTTATATGTTGGTCATCTAGCAGGTGTTAAAGGTTCCTTAACGGCTGAAGAAAATTTACACTGGATGATGCAACTGGATAAGAGTTTAAATAAATGTACTATTACAGAAGCATTGAAGCAAGTAGGGTTATTTGGTTTTGAAGATGTCCCCTGTCATAGTTTATCCGCTGGTCAGCAGAGAAGAGTTGGTCTGGCGCGGTTATATCTAAGTAGTGCGCCCTTATGGATTTTAGATGAACCGTTTACTGCCTTGGATAAACAAGGTGTCAAGGAAAAGGAAGCATTGATTGCCAATCATATACAAAACGGAGGGGCTGTTATTTTAACGACCCATCATGATCTCATGATTCCAGGACAAATAATACGTCCGATTAATCTGGACGAGGTTGCAGTGGCGTGAGGTTTTTCTTTGCCGCGCTAAAGCGTGATTTATTGCTGGTTTTTCGCCATCGTAACGATATTATTAATCCCCTGGCTTTTTTTCTGATGGTCGCTGTGCTTTTTCCATTAGGAGTGAGTCCTGATCCTGCTTTTTTATCTGAAGTAGCATCAGGGGTAATATGGGTCGCAGCTCTTTTAGCCTGCTTATTATCTGTTGATGGTATTTTTCGTTCTGATTACGAAGATGGCTCTTTAGAACAAATGCTGGTCAGTCCAGAACCTTTACTGGTTCTAGTGATGGCAAAAGTGCTGAGTCACTGGCTGGTGAGTGGTTTTTGTCTGGCGATAATTTCACCTTTAGTTGCGATGATGTTTTTTCTCCCTGAGCAAGGCTAT
>CAYWLM010000224.1:0-2550 GCA_964459125.1 uncultured Methylomonas sp.
CTGCACGTAGAAAACGACCCAGTAATTTCATCAGGCCTTTATCCTTCACCTTGCGGCCTATATGATCCATGAGAATATCATGATTGACCGTATCGAAGAACTTTTCAAGATCTATATCTATTTGATAGGTATAGCCTTGCTGATAAAATCCCTGAGCTTGTAATGCAGCTTGCCGGACAGATCTTCCGGGCATATAGCCGTAGCTATGAAGAGAGAAAGTCGGGTTAAACATATCACTAAGTACTTGTGCGATGGATTGCATGAGTACTCGGTCTAGCACACAAGGAATACCCAGAAGGCGTATTCCTCCAGACTCTTTGGGAATCTCAACTCGACGTGCAGGCGTTGGCTGATAGTTTCCAGTCCGCACCTGATTCTTGATGATTTTCCATTTCGGTCGTCCCCATTTTGGAAATCGTTCGATGCTGATACGATCAACACCGGGCGCTCCCTTATTGGATCTTACCTTTTTCCATGCCTCGGCTATACTCGTATTCGATACGATGTATTCTACCGATGCAAGATCGATATAGGATGGATTCATGACGCGCCTGGTATTCAAGTCCCTGGTCGGGGTTAGGGAATTACCAAAGCTCATGAATATCACCATACCACACTGCCTTCGAACCTTTCCTCAGCAACATTCCACTGAGTTCTCGTTCTCGGCTGACTTCTGCCCTGTTAACGCGCACCTTCGCAGGCTCTGTTCCACCGCTGCTGTTAAGCAACTTAGGCAGGCAGATCTCCCCGGGTAAGAACATGATCTTTCTCTGCACAACCACAGCATTTACCATCTCACAGTGATCCAGGCGGGCTTCGTCATGTTGTGCTGACTCGCCCTGCGGTTCGGCCTTACTATGCTGTTTTTGTCCATTGGCTCGCAGATTTGCACTTAGGCTTCTTTCAGACATTGGTCACCCGCCGCCCTTGCCATCGGCTAGTACTTTTTAGAATTATCATATAAAATAAATCTCTGGATAATGTACAGGGGACTTACACCCCATAAGATCATGCCCATGCCGGGCACACACAAAGCATTGCACCGGACTCGCTGCGCTCGCGCGGTGAATGCGGCGTTATAAGTCACAAGGAGCTATAGAGTGAGTTTAGCTAACATCATTAAACGTTTAAATGGCTTAGGCGGTACCGCCAATTTAGAGGGTAATCAGATTGAGCTTGATATTGGCGATGCAAAGGTATACATGACGATTGATGAAGAATGGGAAAAATCAATCAATTCATATTACAAAGCGCGGCAATATAGATATGACTCTGCTAAGCGTGTGCTTGTCGCCAATCGTTCAGTAGAATTTCTAGCTGTACGACTAGACCCTGGGTTTTACTATAAAGTGAAACACAAGTTTATTGATGCAAAAGAAAACACAGTAGAACTAGCTCCAGCGTCAAAGGAATACAAGCTTTCCTATTTCGAATCTGAAAGATATAAAACAACGTTTGAAAGAATCAAGTCCAGAATAGAACGTCGTGCTTCAAGACCTTTGCCTTCTGGAAGACGCAGATCGAATCGTGTTTCTTTCCGCTTTGAAGATTTGTTCTTTAACTTTCACACTGTAAAATATTGTCCTAAGAGAAAGCCTAGAGGTAGAACTATTGAAGAAGTTGCAATAGAGCCTGTTAAAGCTTGTCTTTTTGCTTTGGCTTATCGGAAAAACGAAAGCTGGGAGCTTAGCCATGAAATCAAAGCTAAAGGGCTTATATATCCGAAAACCGAGGACGAAGAGGACGGAGAATTAGAAATTCCTAAAGCTAGTTATGATGACGCAGCAGTAACATTATACAAAGTAGCAAAAAGCAGTCAGTTTCCGAGTCAGGTATTTCTAGCATACTACCACATTTTAGAATTTCATTTTCTCAGGGTAGCGGACGAATCACTTTTCAACGCAGTTAGTGCCCAACTCAACAATCCTGACTTCAGGTCTACTTATGAAAATGTAACAAAACTTCTAGCGGCAATTAAAAGAAATGACAACACGTCAAGCGAGAGGGAAATGCTGTTGGGCGTCTTAAGAAAGTACGTTGCTGAAGAAGAATTTATTGAATATATACAAGATTTTGAAAATAACTACGGTGAAAATGTATTTACAAAGTCCAAGGGGAAGGTGTTTGGCGAAAAGAAATAACGGGGTCGGGTCTTGCTTTTTGCACGTATCAAGCAAAAAAAGTGAAACTTGATAATTGACTAGTTTTTATAACTTGGCAATCAACTTGCCTTTATTTTTCTAATGTAAACTTCATCTTGCTGGAAATAGTTTATCGTCCTTCGTAGGACCGTAGGTACGATTAGCGTTAGGGGAATGACGGGGTCGGGTCTTGCTTTTTGAATGACGGGGTCGGGTCTTGCTTTTTGCACGTATCAAGCAAAAAAAGTGAAACTTGATAATTGACTAGTTTTTATAACTTGGCAATCAACTTGCCTTTATTTTTCTAATGTAAACTTCATCTTGCTGGAAATAGTTTATCGTCCTTCGTAGGACCGTAGGTACGATTAGCGTTAGTGTAATCGTACGCATTTTACTAGTCCTCACACAA
>CAYWLM010000225.1:0-2503 GCA_964459125.1 uncultured Methylomonas sp.
TATCTTGGTGACCAACTGGAAAAAGTATTCCAGGACATTAAAGATGGCAAAATCGCTACATCTCAACAAGGTGGCGAAATGGATCTTGGTCTTTCTCAAATTCTTAAATTTGAGCGTGATCCTGGTGATCGTAACCGTACTTCACCCTTTGCTTTTACAGGTAACCGTTTTGAATTTCGTGCGGTTGGTTCATCACAGTCAGTTTCTGGTCCATTAGTAGCAATGAACACAATGCTGGCTGACTCTTTAGAATGGATAGCTGAAACACTAGCAGCTGAAATTGCTAAAGGTAGTGACCGAGCAACGGCAGTAGTAGCAGTACTTAAACAAATAATGGATCTACACGGTAATGTGGTATTCGGTGGTGATGGCTACTCAACAGAATGGCATAAAATGGCTGTTGAAGAACGTGGATTAAAAAACCTGCCTACAACCGCAGATGCACTGCCATATCTTCGTGAAGACTTTATTAAAGACTTATTTTCCAGCACTGGTGTTCTATCTAATGTTGAACTTGAGAGTCGTTTCGAAGTGTATGCAGAGCAATACGTTCTATCGATTGAAGTTGAAGCTAAGCTCGTGATTGAGATGGCTAAAACAATGATTTATCCAGCAGCAACTCAATACTTGGCCAGCCTTGCCATGACAAGCTTAAGCATGACCGGTCTAGGCGTGGAAATGGATAGTTCAATTGCATCATCTATTGCCACTGAAACGAATGCCATGATTGCAAAGGTCACAGAACTTGAAGTGGCAGTTGAAAAATATGACTTCGCTTCTATCGAAGCACACATGTCTTACTGTGCGAATGATATCCGCTGTTTAATGGATGAAATCCGCTCGCATGTTGATGCGTTAGAGGGCGAAGTGGCTGATGATTTGTGGCCATTACCTAAATACCGTGAAATGTTGTTTATTAAATAAACGCGGTTTTATAGTTAGAAAAAAAGGCCGCTAATTTAGCGGCCATTATGTCTTGAAATTACCTGTTGATGTGCAAAAGGTTTGTTGGTAAACAAATAATCATTTAACTCATAATCAACGCATGAATCTTTACGACGAATCCTTGGGGCGTTCAAAAGCGCGTGTCATGAATAATTAAAATATCCAAAACCTTGTCTAATCTACCTTCAAATTAGATAGCTAACCGGGGTAATGTCAGCGTCCAGATATAGATTGGCATTGACCATTACTTGGATGCATTTAATATGCCTGCATTTTATTTTAATATTGTCGCTCAAGCGAACAACGACCAGAAAACCAGATCGAACCGGAGAAATTAAAATATAAACAGGATGATGGCCGGATAGAGGGGGCGCAACTCGTCCAGTTGAAAGCAAAATAGGGGGTATTTTACCTTTGTCCGGCCGAGCTACGATTTAAACAGAAATCAATATTCCTAATCGGTCATTTTTTTTATAAATACATAAGCGTAGGCTACTGTAATACCGAAAATACTGGTAAGGATAATATCTATTAACATGGTAATACTCCGAAAAAAGACTAATTATTTCTATAGAGTTTATAGAATGATCAATTATGAATAAGCCATTTTCATGCCAGATTTTTTATTTTGTGTTTTTGATGCAAATTAACCATATTTGGTAGCACAGATGTTTCGAAGATGCGGAATTAATGCATTAAAATTCAATATCTTATAGCATATGAGCGAGGATGATTACATGTTTCGAAGAAAAAACCATCGGTGGAGTATCAATTTCTGCTGGCTAACAAATATAATAATTATAATTTGGCTTTTAAGTCTATAACATATTGATATATTGAGTAATATTATTATTAATATGAGATTTCGAAAACCAACGGTGAGTTAAAGAAATAACAAATCACTGGTTTAAATAAACCATCGTGATGGTTTATTTAAACCGCAGAATGATTCAGGATAATATTGCTAATACAATCAGACCAACAGGTACTGCTAACAAAAATCAATCAGCAATCTTAAAATTCGGCTATTTATTTTATTTTGCTATTTACGCTATCGCAGGCTAGAGCGCAGTGTCATGAATTATCGTCAGAGATGAGATTGGCATAATAAAATCACCTGTAATTTACACCGCAGCTAAATCGCGGTATTCGGAATAGGTCTGCTCATTTTTATTTCCGCCTAGAACACCCGTTAGGCGTTTAATTATTCGGATTTGCGACGTTAATTATTTGATAGTTACTCACGTCTAAAAAATGGACTGCATAACTCAGGGAAGATTAATTCGATCCTGCCGGTTTAGACTATGTAATTTTTGCGAGAAATGCACCTCAGCATCGTAGACAAATAGCGCACGTATTTTGTCCTAGAAATTACCACCAAGTACAAGTAAGCAGACAAGCAAAAGTAAGTTACCACCAATGGCATAGGGAAGCGGGTTCTGCGAAAATCCAGGGATATAAGCGGCTGCATAGATCGATATCCAACCAAATAGAATCGGTATGCTAAGGAACGAGGGTTTAATAATACCCGAAAGTATGGCGCAGGATTTTGGCTTCA
>CAYWLM010000226.1:0-2500 GCA_964459125.1 uncultured Methylomonas sp.
GTTTGAGCGAAATTGTTCCTTAAGTATTGGTCTAAATATTGGGGTCCACTATACTGCTCTAGATTATTTAGATAGTTGGCGTTATTAATGAGAGTCTTTGTTCTTTGGGGCGAAGAAATAGCATAGCGTATTTTAACTTCCCTTTATGTGATTTAGGGTCAATGCTCAGCTAGAAAAGGTATTAAATTCCCATGCCATTTAATTGGCTTGCAACATACTTTGCATGATTATCTGTCATGCCTACAAGGTAATCCGTTACTCTTTGGTACATATGAAATAAGTCGGTAGATTTTTCTGGCTTATCACTCCCCATTAAAGCTAACGCTCTCTTATTTCTGAACGAAAGTGAATTTTCATCTTTTTGATACAGCTCAAATGTAGCTTTGATCAGATTGTCGAGTATTGTCTCTATAATATTATAGGCACCCAACTCAAGTTCAATCTTTCTATGTTCATTAAATATTTTATCGTGCCCTAATCTTTTTGCGTCCTCTATCCCTTTTTTAAGAGCTGTATCTGAGAATAAAGAGATTAAATCTTTTGGCTGCTTATCACCCATCAATGCTTCGTAGTTTTCCTTAAATACTTCCATTGTATGTACAGCTAAACTATCAATCGCTTTTGCGACCAGCTTGGACACTTTTTTAATATCAGAAAGCGCATCATTGCTGTAAATTTCCTCTACTTCGGTGCAATCACAAAGAAGACTAAAAATAGCTTTGACATCCTCAATAGTTATAATTTCAAGCTCAATAGCATCTTGTAAATCCAGTAATCCGTAACAAATATCATCAGACGCTTCCATGAGATAAGAAAAAATATGCCTCTTATAAGAACCATCCTCCTTCTTTAGTTCAAGCTCCGTAAACAAAATATCAAAAAACTTTTTTTCGCTGTGAAAATAATTGAATTTTGATTTACCGTTTTCCTCGCACTTATTTGAAGAATAAGGATACTTTACCAATGCACCTAGTGTTGCAAATGTAAGTCGCATACCTCCAAGAGATAAATTATTTTCAATTTTACTCACAATTCTAAAGCTCTGTGCATTACCATCAAAATGTTGAAAATCACTTATTTCTTCAGCTTTTAATAACTTTAAAAATTCAGTATCAGCATGTGTGTTAAACCACTCTTTAATGACTTCTTCTCCTGCATGACCAAAGGGTGGGTTGCCAATGTCATGTGCTAAACATGCCGTCTGAATAATATAGGCAACATCATAAGGCTCAATTTCTTCAGTAGGATATAGTGCTTTTAGCATTTTTCCACACTGAAGTCCTAAAGACCTCCCGACACTGGCAACTTCTAAACTATGGGTTAGTCTATTGTGAACATGATCGTTTGCTGATAAAGGATGGACTTGCGTTTTTCTTGACAAGCGTCTAAAAGAATTGGAGAAGATCAATCTATCATAATCTTTTTGAAAGCTACTTCTATAATCAGCTTCATTATTATCTTTATCTATTTTCTCAAAGTTATAAAACCTTTTCTTAGACAATAATTCTTCAATCATAGTATTTCTTTTTACAGTAAAAAATTAAAATAAAGAGTGAGTTCTTCAGTTTTTGCCTATTTTGTTTTGCGCGGATTGTACGATCACTTTATTAGCTTTAATGATTTCTCGAAAGGCAACTGACGTCGCCGCCCAATCTACTATATCTACTTTAAAGGGTAAGTCTGATTCATCAAAGGCTTCCTTTAGAATGGCATATTCACTTAAGGAAAGAGATTGTTGGGTGATAATAACTAAATCCAGATCGGAAAATTGTTTGGCTTTCCCTCTAACGCGAGAGCCAAATGCCCATACTTCATATAAAGGTGCATAAGTTTTAAGAATCCGGCTTATTTCTTTCCATTCCTCTGGCTTCACATCAAGCTTTGCAAAAGCCATGCTATCGGTCATTCTTTATTGCTTCTAGTTATAAGTTGCTGGTAGAGGTGTTTGGCTTCGAGCAAAAAATCAGGGGCTATTTGATACACTTGCTCGGCTTTATCTGCATCATAAGTATGACTGCTATTATTTCTCGCTTGGCGATAAGTACGCCATACAAGCCAATCAGAGCGCAGTAAGTTATTTTCGTTGCCAGTACGAATCAGTTCTTGAAAAGAGCAGGTGTTAATGTCTTCGGTACTCGCGGCTGTTTCTTCCAGAAAGCGTTTTAGCATTTTATGGCTGAGTTCGTAAGTAAACTCAAAGCATTGAATGACCGAATTACGTAACTGTTCAAATAAGCCTGGATCATTCATGGCTAATGGTGAGGTCGCATAGTCTAAGCTTTTTTCTAGCTGATTGATTGCGTTGGCAAGAGGTGAAAAATCCAGGCTCATAAGATTTAATATGCTTTCGAATTCTTGCTATTACGGAAAATCAACGGTTTTTCATCACAGGCTAAAGCCGATTGCCTCGCTGATTCTATGGCTTCTTTTATAATATGCTTATCAGGTGATTTGCTGCACACAGGATCGGTTTTATACATATCGCCGGTGAGTAAATAGG